>JAHFAI010000011.1:0-44559 GCA_023250635.1 Deltaproteobacteria bacterium
GATTTTTATGCATGGGCAGACGCACTGCAAAAAAATCCTCGTTTAAGGGAAGGATCACCGTTTTGTTAGCGGGAGATTTTCCCAGGGAAGCGGGGTTTTCTTTGGCGATAATGATCTCGGCCTCCTGTTTTGTTTTACCGTGGCAAGCTGGCAAGAGACGGTGTTGGTTTTTCTCGCTGAGACGAGGAGCAAGCTTACCGGCGACGCAGAGGCTGATTTTTCCTGCGGCAAGATCGGCAAGCACTGCGGGAAAACGAGAGCAGATTCCGGCCACCTGGCAACGCAGGTAGCTTTCTGCCTCGCTAAACCCAAGAACGGTGACGCAATATTTGTAACCTATGCCCCCGGTCCATACCGGTAAACCGCAGAGGAGCGGAGGGCTGAAAAATTACCAGGACTCTGATCTCGATTCGTCTCATAGCAATCTCACTCTAAATTACGATACTTGCTTATTGATAGTCTAAGTGCCTATTAAGCGCATGCAGGCAGTAAAAACGCCATACTGTTTTTCGGAATGAGAGGAAACCTACATGGACAGAACGACTTCTACACTAGCGACTCTTGTCTTAGGACTAAGCATACCTGCAGCTTCGATATTATTTGCTGCCGACGGTGGTTCTAGTGATGAAGGCGCTTCTCTTGGTAAATCAAAAACCTCAATTTTTACTAAAGAATCCTTGGAAAAAACTATCGACAAAGCTAAAAAACTAGAAAAAAAACCGACTCAGCATAAATTTATGGTTAGTGAACTAGAAACTAAAATAGTTAATGAAATAAAAGGCAAGGTCATTTCCCTGGTGCTCGCCTCAGCAGAGGTTGAAAATGCAGTTTTTCAAACTGTCTTGAAGAATTTGCGTTTGGAAGTTAAGCAACTGTATATCGAAGGACTTAAGTCTTTTGGTCAAGCAGATCTCAGCGAAGATGAAAATGACATTAATTTTATTCGCGTATGGAAAAACGCCATCAACTCTATTTATTTAGAAGAACTATCACGGAGTGGCGAAGATCAAGAAAAGAAGAGAAAAACAACTATTATCAACCTGCTGCTCCGCCAAAATAGCTGTCGTCAGCTTGATCAAAAATTGCAAACCCTGATTGAAAACGGAGCTGATCGCAATCTTCATAAAGAATTTATGACCTCACCGCGGATGAATAACCAATCTGAATATCCTCTGCGAATTGCCTTGGTTGAGATCAAAGATCAGGCCTTGCGTTATGAATTATTGCGGGTTCTTTTGGATGATAATGTGCATTTTCAATGGCAGAATGCTTTCGTTAAAGAAGACCCTTTAGTTAGTTCTCCTCTGGAACCAGCCATTGCTTCACTGCAAACTGAAGGAAATGCACGTTTTGTCCTCAATATGTTGCTTGATCAATCGGATTTTAAAACCTTTAACATTGTTATGAGTTATGTTGAATCTCATAATATGTTTATCACCGAGCCGTTTACCGATAAAAGTTCACAAATCGAAGATCAAATAAAGTCAGATGTTCTTGAAAATGTGCTTAATAAAATGCGCGCAGTGCGGCAGAAATCCTTGAGTACCGATAAAACAAACAAACGCTTTGATAATATCGCAGAGTTTTACTCCAGCGAAATCGTTGAAGCTGATATGGCAGCAAGTAACGACGACAATCGCTTTGACGAGACGTTTCGTGAACGTTTGCGTACTGACTTTCAAGCGCAATTCGATGCGATTGCTGAGCAAATTGATACCACCCACCGTAAATCTGAAATTCAAGGAAGCGAATTTCAAGCTTTAGCGATTGAATGGGCGAAGTGGGCTAATTTTCGCAATCGAATCGCGAGTCATTTGAATAAGTATGCGCTTTCGGCGACGAATAAGGCCGAAAAATCTAATGTTATCAAATTAATTCGTTATGCGAATACCTATAAAAATGGCGATGTTCGCAGTGAAGTCGACGAAGTGTATATGGAACTCTATGCTCTTGGTGGCAGAAATATTATTTTCAGCAAGGTCAATCGTTTAGGGTGGACGCCGCTGATGTATGCGATGTTCCAAAAACAATCAGACGGTTTTCAACTCCTCGTCCACCAGGTGCAACCAGATATAACTATTGCTGACGGGGTTGATAACAATATTCTCCACTTAGCCTTTCCTCTTCCTGAAGAATTCTTTAAGGCAGAGAACAGTGAACATACGAATAATGCCCATGACTATGTGGGGGTTGATAGCAGTGATAAAGATATGCGTAAAAAAACCTCAGATGCAATTAAAGCTATCTTGACGGAACGCACTATCAGTCAGGAGCAAAAAATTGCCGCTTTAACCAAAATTTCCGCAGCAAATTACACCCCGGTATCTCTGGCTGCAGCTTTGGGATTCTACGAAGTATATGAATATTTGGTCGACTTTCTTAAGGGGGCAGGCGCCTGGAACCGTGATGATCATGAGCATCTCGCTGATCCGGTTGAACGAATCTACAACCAAGGGTTAAAAAAATTCCTTGAAGTAAACCGCGATAATTTGAGCGAAGCGGAGATTTCAGCGATTACTCAACGTATAAATACCAGCAACGAGGAGATCGTCAGAGTTCAGTCATTGAGCGAAAGATTCTCAATCTATCACCAAGAAACATATTCGAGCGTAGAAAATCTGCGTTTGATTATGACGCCTGCCAAGGAACTCCTCAAAGATTTTGATGTGAGTAAGCGCAATACTAAAGCGCCCTTTGAAGCTGCGTTGAGCGCGGCGATTAAAGCGATGCTCGGTCCAGAACAAATCCGAGTGGAATCGACAGTTACGGTTTACGACACCGTCTATCAAGAAGTAGAAGTACCAAATCCAAAACCGCTGACTTTTTTGCAGGGATTGACCCATCATGTCCGCAAAAAAATTAAGAAAAAAATTGAAGTTAAGGTTCCTCGCCAAGTCAATAAAGTTGAATATGTCAAAAGTCCCCTTGATGGAATTCGCGTCGCCAGTTCCATCGTCAAGTCTTCTTATTTAGCGGAAGTGGTACGCATGGTGCTCGACAGCTATTTGTTCTACGCTAACCGTAATACCCAGATTAGTTTTGATGATGCGTATCGGGCTATTACTGAAAGTGACAACAAAACTTTCTTCCGGAAATCTTTTAACGAAACAGTTGAAAAGCGTATGCAAAAACTAATTCGCGATCATCTTACTCAAGCTGGACGTTTGAAGATTGAAGATAAAACCTTACGTAAAGCCAATCGTTTCGATGGTCTCGGCGGTAAACAAAACAAGGATGATCTTGCTGATTTTGTCGATAATGACGATGCCAAAAGCAGTGATTCTGATGCAGAAAATGTCTTGTAACAAAGTAATATAGACAGAGGAGGTAGCGATGAAAAAGAGGGGAATTGATCGAGATGCACCGTTGGCTTCATCGCTACTGGCCTTTCTCTTGCTCCTGGTTTTTTCTTGGTCGAGTTTTTTTTCACCAGCGTTTGCTGGTTCTAAGGCAGCTTCTCCCACTCGTGAAGAGGCCCAAAAAGCGCTTTTTACCTTTGTTTCTAAGGTCTACCAATGGTCAGGGTATTTCTATCTTTTGCGCAAGGATGAGAGCCAAGATATAAAGCAGGTGTATTTCCATATAAAGGCTGAAAAAGCCGAGAAATTCTATCAGCTTCTCCTTGATAATCGTCAAGTTCTTCTTGACTTCTCCCGCTTTAACGATCTCTATTTGCTCGAAAACATCGAGGTAATTCCCTATGAGATCTATGATTTTATTCGCACTCGCTTTGGGATAAGCTCGCTCCAAGAACCAATTGAACGTGATTTAGCTATACTTAAGTTAGTAGGTGGGCATTTCGATTACGATAAAGACAAATCGTCAATCGAGGGATTTTACGATGTAATTACTAAGCTCAACCTCAATAAATGGCAGCCAGTAAAGAAATTTATAGATAATTTTGAATCTTCTGTTAACCGCGATCTGCGTTTGGCGCAGTTGGTGGGAAAAACCCTCCTGCCTTTGGTGCGCCACTATTTTGGATATCTTGATGTCATAAGTCGCTTACGTATCTTTAATGAAGTGGTTGATGATGCCTTGTTCTTAGGTATCGATGGTGAAGATTTAGAAAATGATATTGATAAAGTTGCAATCAAAGTATTTCAAACGACCGGTCCGGTTATGATGAAGCTATTGCAACAGTTGCAGGATGAGACTAAAGGCGAAACAGCGATGACCCGGGTCTTGAAGGGGATAGAAAATTGTAAGCCAATGGATGAGAAAAAAGCTTATAATTTGACCAAAGAAGAACTGGCGGCGATGAGTGGTAATGCCGATCTTTCCGATAAACACTATGGTTTCAAATTCCGTCCTAAGCCTTTGGGGATCGCCAGTATAGCCCAGACACATCTTATCGCTTATCGCGGGCAGGATTTTGTGGTTAAAATCCAAAAGGATCGCGTTGCTGATATGTTTGCACGAGAAGCAACGGCTCTTGAACGACTGGTAACCAGCGAAGAAGAATTCGACAAGGGAATGAAGCAAAAAATCGCCAATATCCACGCTGGTATTGTTGATGAACTTGACTTTAATTTTGAGAGAAATAACATTGAAAATGGCTATTCTGCCTACAATGATCCCGCTAATAAGGTGCTGGCCATCGAAATACCTGCAGAATTGAAACGGGGAAAAAAAGGTGCGCTCTATGGCAGTAGCCAAGTATTGATTATGACCAAAGCCGAAGGTGAACCCCTCGGCAAGTTGATGGAACGGGCTGATAAAGCTGAGTTAACCATGGCTTATGAAGCGATTCAGCGTCTCTATGAAAAATTTCTCGATACTGCCTTGAATCCGCAAAATCAGCTTAATTTTTACCATGGTGACTTGCACCGTGGTAATATTTTTGTGGATCGTAAAACCCAAAATCTGACCTTGATTGATTTTGGCAACGCCGGAATACTTTCGCGAGATGTCCGTAAGGGAATTCTTGAAATATACGATTTTACTGGTAAGACCTATACCCTGCTTGAAAAGCAACTGGACCAAGCAATTCTTTACCTGGCTAAAGTAATGCAAGAATTTGTTTTTAAGTTTAATCAGGAACGAATTAATCGCAGTAAATTTACCGGTTCGTTGATTAAGGCTTATTTTGCCTCTTGTTTTAACCCGAATTTGACCCCACGGGAGAGGATTCAGGGTGGTCGGGCTTTAGGAAGTAAAATTGAGGAATTACGTGAGCTAAAACGAGTAGTGAGTGCGCGCCTGGCTAAAAACGACAAGCTGGTGGTGGCGGCAGACCTCGAGGTGGTTCAAGATGATATTGATTTTGTTAAAGCTCTACAAAACAATTGCTTCAGTGGCCCAACTAATCCCCTGTTAATAGCGCTTGCTAACCAAAAAATGTTGGTATCTGACAAACTAAATACGGTATTTCAAGAATTACAAAAAAATGGCATCACCATGCCTAAAGAGGTGATTTTCTTTAATAAATCGAAGGCCTTGCTCGAAGGGATTCTCACCAATATCGATAATTCGATGAGTTCTCAAGCGGCGACTTATACCTATGTTGATCCTGATGAGATCTATAAGCGAGTGCTCGCTAAGCTTGGTGAGCAGCCTTCCTCCCAGGACTCAGTAAGTGAACAGAGTTCCGCAGTTGAGCCCAGTTCGTCCATAGAACAAAGTTCTGCAGAGCAGAGAGGGACGCCCCTCGTCGATCAAAAACCGCCGAAAGATCCTAAACCAGTAAAGCGAGGGGATTCTCCTGTTCCGCCCTCGGGGGCATCAAAGCCTCAAAGTAGCGAAATTAGCGCTCCTCCGCTGAGTAGTTCTTCTAGTGAAAAAGTTAAAACTTTGACGGCACCTAGCAAAAAAAGCAAGAATGTATGAAAGTTAATGGGTTGAAGGATCTAGCTAGTCTTGTTCTTGTGGTTTTTGGCCTAGGGATTTTTCCTCCTGTGTTTGCCGCTGATCGTTCTCTGCTTTCTCTTCTGCATGAGCCAGAATCCCTTAAACAAATAGAAGAAATTCGCCGCTATGCGATGGCAGGCTGGTATGTTGAACCAGAGAGCTTTAGCCGCCATCAGTCGGCCTTTATCGATAGCAATCTTTATGAATTATTTTCCTTAGTCCAAAATTTAGAACTCAGTGAACAGCAACGCTGTACTCTCTTGGATAGCATAGATATGTATCGCTTTCCCCTCGCTCAGCGTCTAGAGCCGGAAGCAAATACGCTTTATCAGCAAAATATAGCTTTTGCTTTGCAAACTGTTCACCGTCAAATTTTTGAAAAATGTATCCACCATAGCCACTATGCTCTGGCAGCACGCTTACTAGAACTCTTGTTTAAGTTTCGGGTGCCGGTGTTCTCTCCCCAGCAGGAAGCAGGATCAAATATCACGATTCCTCTCGCCGCTCCCCTCTTAGAAACCGTTGCCCAGGGGATGTATGTAAGTAGGAAAGCTCTTGAACGGCAGCTTGCACGCGTGCAGGGGCATTTACCACGGGGAAAGAAAGAAGCAGGGGAGTTTTTTGCTTATGCGAGGGAATTTTTGCCTAAAAATCCCTTCAAAACTACGGTGATTAAGCGGGTGGAGCAGGGGAGCTTAGGGCTTGCCTCTGTGGACAATCCAGAATTGAGAGCTGAATTACTGCGTTATCTCAACCTTGGGGTACTGCGCAATCAATTTTTGGCACTTAGTGGCAAGTATTACCTCCCCGAGTTGCTTGCTGAATTCGATCTGCTTACCATTAGCCATCTGGTCACCTATCTGAGCAATAAAAACGAAGAATTTAAGGATGTGCTGATGCTCGGCGGAGCAAAAGCCTTATTGCAGATGGAGGTGAGTGAGGCAAATATTTTCCTTAAAATAGCGAGATTTTATAGCTTATGGACTCTGGAGGAACTCTCTCGTTTAGCTCCCGAAGGATTATTTTTTACAACAAAAAATGGTGATAATGTGCTCCATTGTATTATGAGTCGTAAGGATGGTAACGACGAAGAAATCGCTGATTTCATCCAACGCCTCTTGTACAGCAAACGTTTTGATCAGCAAGTTTTGCTTGAGGCATTAAAGCAGGTGGGAGCGCAGCATGAAACTCCCCTGCAGCTGGCTGCTGGCAGAGGCTATGATCGCTGTGTTAAGGATATGATTAAATTTTTGCAGGAGGAGGGAGCTTATGATCCTCTTGATCATGGGGGATCGACCTTCGACTTATTTCGGGTATTGGAGGAAGCTGTACAAAATCAAACTGGCCATTTAGCAGCGAAAGACAAGAGCCGCGACGATCATGCAAGCGCGGCGCAGCGCGCCCAGGTAATGGAACAGTGCCGGCCGGTTGTTCCCTTTACGGCGGGTAACCCTGAGCATCAGCTCTTGCAGGAGCAGGTGCTTCGCCAACTTGAGTTCTTACTCCAGAAGGCAATCAGGGGGTACGAAGACCCTCTAGTTCTAATCTACCAACCTGCTTTTGAATTGCTTTACGAGTTCTATAACCGGAACCTTGCTCATTTTGGGCTTTCTTCCCCCTCGTTGCAACTTACCTATCTTGCTGCACCTCTTGCTAAAATTGTTGAAAAAATTAGCTATGATTGCGCTGATACTCGGCTTAGCGGTGAAGTTCTTTATTCATATCTGTGTAGTGATTACGAAGTTAAATTGCCGGTGAAGGTTAAGGAAGAGCTTAAAAAGTTTCTTATTAGACTCGCAGGGAGCAAATAGTGCTATACTTAGGCATGGCGATCATCCTTGAGGAGCTAGCGTGCAAGTACGAACCCCCAGTGAATCGCTGGTAGTGATGACGGAAATTGTCCTTCCCCAGCATACCAACCCCCTGCAAACTATTTTTGGCGGAGTAATTCTCTCCTGGATTGATATTGCTGCAACTATTTGTGCCCAACGCCATTGCCAGGCTATGGTGGTGACTGCTTCTCTCGATACGATGAATTTTCTAGCCCCGATTCGCTTGGGTTGGATCGTTAATATAGCTGCTTCGGTTAACTACGTACACAGTACCAGCTGTGAAATTGGGGTAAGGATAATTGCGGAGAACCCGCAGACCCAGGAGCATTTCCATACCGCCAGCGCTTATCTCACCATGGTGGCCCTCGACTCCAACGGTAAACCACGGAAGATGCCTGGGCTCAAGCCAGAAAGCGAAATTGAGAAAAAGCGCTTTCAAGCCGCCGCCGAGAGGCGTGAGTTAAGGCTTAAACTACGCAACAAGCAGATTAAGGGCGTTGTTGCATAAAGTTGTTGCATAAACTAGGAGCGCAAGGCGCCTAGATTAGGGGGTTTTATCCGCAGCGGGAGATGGGGGAGACATTGTCCGAGAATCTTGCTGCGCAGCCAGAGTGCTGGATTTTGCCTGGGATTTTTTGTCGGCTTCAACTTCGAGATCCGCCTGAGCCTCATGTAAGACATGGTCGAGTGATTCACGTACTTCCGCAGAAATTCTTCGTAGTTGCAAGAAATAGCGCCCCAGCTGCTGCATAAGCCCCGGAAGTTTTTGTGGACCAAGGACTACTAAGGCAACGACGGCGATAAGAACAAGCTCAAGAAAACCAATACCAAACATAGATCCACCTGCACCAGCCAAAATTACGGCACTGCCGGAAAATAATGGTTGAAGATTCATCGAGACCATATGTTATACCCATCAGGTTTTGCTTTGCAACAAGGCGCGATAAAAAAACGCGAGGCAGTTGGCGGTTTGGCCAATGGGGAAAAAGGGTGCAAGATGATTATCATAAGCGGTGGATCCGGATTTATCGGCAGCGCTTTGCTTTGGCGATTAAATCAAGAGTCATTTGATAATATAATGATTGTAGACAGTTGGCAGACTTCTAGTAAGTGGCTTAATATCCGCGCACGACGCTTTACCCAGGCCCTGCCGAAAGAAGATTTCTTGCCCTGGTTGCAGAATCAGGCTGACCCCCGAGAGATTGAGGTTGTTTTCCATCTCGGAGCCTGTTCTTCGACGGAAGAGAAAAATGTTGATTACCTCTTGCGTAACAATGTTCACTATTCCATGGAGCTCTTTCGCTACTGCGCTCAGCACGAAATTCCGTTTATCTATGCTTCCTCCGCGGCTACCTACGGGGGAGCCGAACGTGGTTTTGCTGATGAGCATAGCGCTGCAGCGGCCCTCGAGCCGATCAACCCCTATGGATTAAGCAAAAAGATTTTTGATAGTTGGGTGCTCCAGCAGTGCCAGCTTCCACCCTTGTGGGTAGGATTAAAGTTTTTTAATGTTTTCGGCCCCAATGAATACCATAAAGGCGCAATGCGGAGCTTAGTCTGCAAGGCAGTTCCTCAAATTAGAGAAACGGGGCTGGTAAAACTGTTTAAATCCTCTCGGCCGAATATTCGTGATGGAGAGCAAAGCCGAGATTTTGTCTATGTAAAAGATGTGGTTGAGGTGATGCTGCATTTTTGGCGACAAGCGCAGAATCTGGAGAACAGGGAAGGCTGTTCTGGATTATATAATGTAGGGACCGGCCAGGCCCGGTCTTTTTATGATTTGGTTAAGGCTGTTTTTGTGGCGATGGAAAAACCCTGCGCAGTCTCCTGGGTGGAAATGCCTGATTCCATTAAAGATGGCTATCAATATTTCACTGAGGCGGAAATGACGAAGCTCTATAGCCAGGGAGGCTATACGAAGCCCTTTATGAGCTTAGAAGCTGCGGTTTATGACTATGTGGTTCATTATTTAGGGGACGGGGAAAAATATCTTTAGACAGAGGAGGTCCTGATCTCAGCAATTGCCCAGTTAAGTGCTTCTATGCGGGTGGTGGGAGTTAAGCCGTGACCTACGTTGAAAATATGACCGGGTAAGCTAAGCGTACGCGCCTCATCCATAAGGGCGCGCACTGCAGCACGTACCTGAGACTCATCGCCAAAGCTCAGCAGCAGAGGATCAAGATTGCCCTGTAAGGTGGGTAGCAGCGAAGATTTTTGCAAAAACTGGGCGGCGCTGCTGAGGGAAAAGCGCCAATCAATAGCAAGCACCTCGGCGCCAAATTCACCTGCCGTAGCGTAGGTATGGCAACCCTGGCCAGGGTAAAAAATAACCGGAATCTGAGCTTCTTTGAGGCGCTTGAGCAGTGTTTGGGTGGCAGGGGCTACCAGGGCCTTATAGTCCCTGGTGGAAAACTGCCCAGCCCAGCTGTCAAATAACATGACGATTTCTGCTCCAGCCTCCACCTGCAAGCACAAATAAGAAAAAGTGGCTTCCATGATCAGATCTAGCAGCTCGCTAAAACAGCCAGGATCGGTATAGAGCAGCTCTTTTACGGCGCTGAACGAGCTGCTTCCCTGACCTTCGATCATATAGCAGGCCACCGTTGCTGGGGCTCCGGCAAAGCCAATCATGGTTTGATGATCGGCAAGTTGGGGACGTACCAAGCGGATGGCTGCGGCGGTTGAGGCTAATAAGCCTGTCATTTTCGGGGGATTAAGTCGACGGAGTGCAGAACGATCGCGAATTGCTGGACTGAGTTGGGGGCCTTCTCCAGGACCAAAGCTGAGCTCTTGGCCCAGCATGTGGGGTATCACCAAAATATCTGAGAAAATAATTGCACCATCGAGGTCAAAGCGCTTTAATGGTTGAAGGGTTACCTCAGCTGCCAAGCGGGGATTGCTGCAAAGTTCGAGGAAGCTATGTTCCGCCCGCAAGGCTCGATATTCGGGAAGATACCGTCCTGCTTGCCGTAGAAACCACAGAGGATAACGCCACGGACGCTCACCGCGAGCGCTGCTAAGGATACTTTTTTTGCTAACCACCGTCATAACTAAACGCCTCGTGCCAAAATGGGGGGTTGAGAGTTTTTATAAATGCAAAATTTTATAAAAGTTGCGCGTCTCGATGATTTTCACAAGAAAAACTACGTGTGTATTTCTTATCGCAGCAAGTGGATTGCGGTCATCAAAGCGCAAGACGGCTCATTTTATGCCATTGAAGCTAATTGTAAACACCAAAACGCCAATCTTCTGGTCAATGGTCTGCGCGGGGAGATTGTCACCTGTCCGCGTCATGGCTGGAAATACAATATGCGTACCGGTGAATGTTTAAGTGAAAGTTGGGCACATTTGCGAAAGTTTGCTCTTAAAATAGTCGATGAATATATTTATGTCGCAACCGATCCTCGTGAAGAGGTAATGGATGAATGGGAATCTGATGAAACCGTCTAGCAAAAAAACTACAGCAAAAAATTCGCCAAAAGGGAGCTCCCCCCAAGCGAGCGCTGGACGAAAGAATACGCCTAAAGACCGTCTACCCAAGCGCTTGCTGGAAGAAAAAAAACCGAGCTTTCGTTCCATTGGCCCGAGCAAGACTCTCGGGCTGGCTATTTGGCGGCAGCTGCTGTCATTAGGCGCTGCCCTTGATGATGCGGCGATTATAGCCCTGGCTCACAAACATAAAAACCATTGTATGCGTTTATGGGAGGGGTTTACGGGCCATAAGGCTCTTCCTCGCGATTATTTGAGCCGTTCGGAATATCGTTTAGCATATCTCTTGAGCTTTCATTTGATCAACAGTGCTCGCCTTGAAGTATTGCTGCGTCGATTGATGAGCGAGCGGCGGATGAATTTGCCTGATTTGCCGGTAAATTTATGGGATTTTGGTTGTGGCAGCGGAGCGATGGCCAGCACGGTGATCGATTATTTGGCAAGTAAACGGCTCAAACTCGCGGAACTCCATCTTGGTGATTCTATTGCTTCTCTGCTCGCTCAGGTGGAAAAATCCCTGCTGGTAGCGTTGCCGAAGGGTTTGTTGCTTGGCAAAATTCACCGTCACACCAGCACTTTTGCTCCGGGAGATGTGCGCACGGCTCAGCTCGATCCTGAGCAGACGCATATTTTTACCTTTGGTTACCACTTGAACGAACTCGATGAAGTTGCTCGTGCGAATATGGTTGCGTGGATGGGCAAGTTAGCGCGCAGTCGCGCGCCGGTGTTAGTGTTGATTGTGGATTCTTCCGATGAACAAGTGTGCAAGGGGCTTATGGATTTTCGTGATGAAGTGGTTGAGAATGGGATGAAGGCTATCTATCCCTGTCCTCATGACTATGCCTGCCCTTTAGTGGCGACTAATGATTGGTGCTATAGCGAGTCGCTGTGGAATCTGCCTGCTATCCAACAAAAAATCGACGAGATTATTCAGCATCCTCGCCGCACCATGACCATGTCAAGCTATGCCTATGCCAACCAAAGTTTCTTGCGGCATCAGCGCTTACCGGCAAAACCCCAGAAGGTTTTGGTGGGCAAACCACTGGATAAATTTCGTAAAGATATGCAGATCCCGGTGTATTGCCAAGAAGATGGTGAAATTAAAAAAGAGCTCGACCTTGCGGTCCCCCGTTTGCAAGCCATGCGCGGGAGTGTTAAGTAGGCGCTGGCGCGAAAGCGCCAGCGCCGTGTCCTGAGCCGAAGGCGAAGGATCCCTCGCAACTCTAGAGCTCGTGCATCCTCAATTTTGCCCTTACGGAGCCTTCATCAGCGATAGTGCACGCTAAGTATGTTAGTGTTGCACTATCATTGAAAGGCCCATATGAACCGGACTACCTACTGGCACAAACGAGCCCTTTTCGCTGCGCTTCTCACCACGGTATTTTTTAGCCTCCCCTGCTCAGCAGCTTCTCTTGCCGCAGTTGATGAGGTTGTTCCTCCGCAGATCGTCCAAGGCTCCGATACATTTGCTGCAGATTGGTGGAAATCGGCGGTAATTTATCAGGTCTATCTCCGCAGCTTCTACGATAGCGATGGCGATGGCGTTGGCGATATCGAAGGCATTATTGCCAAACTCGATTATCTCAAAAGTATTCAGATCGATGCTCTGTGGCTATCTCCCGTTCATCCTTCTCCCAATGCTGACTATGGCTACGATGTTGCCGATTACTACCAGGTGGATAAGCGTTATGGTAGTTTGGAAACCTTTGATCGTTTAGTCGCTGCTTGTAAGGAACGCGGCATTGCTCTGGTGATGGACTTGGTCGTTAATCACACTTCCAATCAGCATCCCTGGTTTAAGAATGCCCTTGCCGGAGGGGATAAAGAAGATTGGTACCTTTGGCGAGGCGCCAACGGAGAGGGTGGTCCACCCAACAACTGGGTTTCGCGCATGGGATTAAACCAATCGGCGTGGACGTGGAGCCCTGAGCGCACTGCCTACTATATGCATTCTTTTCTTGCCGAGCAGCCGGATCTCAATTGGCGCAATCCTGAAGTGCGAGCCGAAATCAAAAAAATAATGGATTTTTGGCTGCAGCGGGGAGTTAAAGGTTTTCGCCTCGATGTTTTAAACTATTATTTGAAGGATGAAAAATTCCGCAGCAATCCCGAGCGGAGCAAATGGCATCTATTTTTGCCGGTGAGCTATACTCGCAGCTGGGCTGATTGGGTCAATCAAGTGGGACAAAGCGTGTTTTATGCCTATGCTGGGCAACAACATTTGTACGATAAAGACCAGGTGGGGGTGCTCGATATCTTGCGAGAATTTCGTCAAACGGTAGCCCCCTATCACGGAGTTATTCTTGGCGAGGTGGATAGCGAGCCTGCTCCCGAAAAATCGGCCGCTTATTATGGTGGTCATGGTGAAGGGGTTCACTTAGCTTTTAATATGAATCTCCTCGAGCTTCCCTGGGAGGCGCGGCGTTTTTATATTGCCCTTAATCAATGGCAGAATCTGCTACCGCTGGAAGGATGGCCGGCCCTTACCTTTAGCAATCACGATCGGATGCGGAGCTTTTCTCGGTATGGTAGCGATCGTGCCAAGGCGAAAATTCTCCTTACTATCTTGATGACCATGCGCGGAACCCCGGTGGTCTATTATGGTGAGGAAATTGGCATGAAAGAGGGGAGTTTTTCTACTGCTGACATTAAGGACCCCGCTTATCACGCGGCAAAATTACCCGGTGTTCTTGCGGGTCTTTCTTGGCAGGGAAGAGATGGTTGTCGCACTCCCATGCAATGGGATGAGAGCCGCTGGGGTGGCTTTTCTCGCCTTGATCCCGCCCATCCTGGGGAGGTAAAGGCGCCGTGGTTATGGCCTAACAATAGGGATCGCAGCTTAAATGTGGCCCAAGAAGAACGATATCCGGGGGCGCTTTTGCCCACCTTTCGTGCTTTGAGCAAGCTGCGTCATAGCTCTGTTGCTTTACAAGCGGGGCGGGTTGAATTTATTCCTCAGTTTCTTGAAGCAGGACTTCTAGCGTATAAAAGAATTGCCGGCAGTGAGGAGATACTGGTGCTGGCGAATTTCTCCAACCTTGAATCTCAGGATTTTCCCCTAGGGAGGGGCGAGTGGGAAGTCCTGCCCATGATAGCCTCGCAAAGTGGCGAAACCTTAGTGGACAGGGTGCGGGTGCTCCCCGCTGTGGTGATGCTACTTAGAAAAAAATAGGAGCATATGTCTTTGGTAAGCTACCTTTTGGTCATCGATCAAGGCACTACCAGTACCCGCGTGGTACTTTATTCGTTCTCTGGGGAGTTTGCCCTTGTTGCTCAAGCCAGGCAGGAATTTCCTCAGTATTTTCCCCAGAGCAGCTGGGTGGAGCATGATCTTAATGAGATCTGGCTGTCCTTGCAGCAGTCCTGTGAGGAAGTGCTGACCACGGCCCAAGGGCTTCTGCCAGGTTTTTCATCTCAGCAGATTGCAGCTATTGGCATTACCAATCAGCGGGAGACTTTGGCGGTTTTTGATCGCCGGAGCTCGCAGCCCTTGGCCCGGGCTATAGTGTGGCATTGCAAACGCAGTGCCGAGATTTGTAGGCGCTTTACCGCTGAGGAAAAGGCCGAGATGCGTGCCAAAACGGGCCTGCCGGTGGACCCGTATTTTTCGGCTTCCAAAATAACCTGGCTGCTTGAAAATAATCCCACGGTAGCTCGGGGGCTGCGTCAAGGCTCGGCTGTGGTGGGTACCATCGATAGCTATTTGCTACATCGACTGAGCGGAGGCATGGCCCATGTGAGTGAGCCCAGTAATGCTTCGCGAACCTTGCTTTTTGATATTAAAAAGGGCCAGTGGGATGAGGCCTTGCTGAAGCAGTTCTCGCTACCCTCGGCCTCTATTCTTCCTGAGGTCCGCGATAGTGCCGGTGTATTTGCGCGCACCAAAAATCTCGGGTTTTTGCCCGCAGGCATAGCCATTAGCGGGGTGCTGGGCGATCAACAAGCGTCCCTGGCAGGACAGGGCTGCTTTAGTCCTGGAGAAGCAAAGTGCACCTATGGTACCGGGGCTTTTCTGCTTTGTCAGCTTGGTGCTAATGATCTGCGCTCCACGGCGGGTTTGTTGACGACGGTAAGTTGGTCTCTCAACGGTAAACTTAGTTATGCTTTGGAAGGTTCAACCTATATAGCTGGTGCAGCAGTGCAGTTTATTCGCGATCAACTAGGGTGGCTTGGGAGCAGTAAAGAAGCCTCGCAGCTTAAAGAGAGCGTGCAGGCGGCGCCTGATATTTATTTTGTACCTGCCCTTGCCGGCCTCGCCGCGCCGTGGTGGGAGCCTGCAGTAAAGGGGGGCATCTTTGGTTTAACGCGAGCGACCACGAAGGAACAGTTGATTCTGGCAACCTTGGAAGGCATTGCCTTTCAAATTAATGATGTTTTAATCGCTATGGCTGAGGATCTCGGCGCGCCCCTGTCCATCCTGCGGGTAGATGGTGGGGCCAGCAGCAATGCTCGTTTGTTGGCAGTGCAAGCTGATCTTGCCGGAATACGGGTAGAGCGCTCGTCCCAGATGGAGTCAACCGCTCTAGGAGCAGCAGTTTTTGCAGCTCTCGGTTGCGGCTTAATCAGCTCGCTCGCTGCTGCAACGAAAATTCGTGAGAGCGAGAAACTATTCGTACCGAAAAACTGTGATCGTGCCATAAAGCAGGCCGGCTGGCAGCGAGCCCTTGCGGCAGTTAGAGGGTTTAGCGCTGAGGCTCAATTACCAGGACGAAATTAAGTTTTTCCATGCCTTCGACCTGTTCGCGGAGACGGGCAAAGCTCCCGCTTAGATAGCGTTCCTTGGGGCCGGTGATATCTAAGGCCAGAAAGCCGCGACGTTCCTTGGGGAATACCCGGCTAAAATCCTCTACTACTGCGGCTAAGCGATAGGGGGTGTCTAGGAGGATAATTCCCTCGCGGCGCCTTGCCAGATTTTGGATCTCCACCAGTCTTTTTTCTTTTTTCTGAGACAAAAACCCCGCGAAAAAGAAATTGCCCAACGGAAACCCACATGCCATAACTGCAGCGATTATGGAGCTGGGGCCAGGAATCACCTGCACCTCAGCCTTAAGTTGGTAGGCAAGGGCCACCAGCTGTTGTCCCGGATCGGCACAGTTTGCCGCGCCTTGGTCGCTCATGTAGGTTGCGGTTTTGCCGGCAGTGAGACAGGCTCTGAGAGCCTCAAGGGTCTCCCCTTCTCCATGCTCAGTAAAGTTATAAAAACTGCGCTGGACTCCGGCCTGTTTCAGTACCTGTCGAGCTGGTTTGTCCTCTTCGAATATTAGCAAATCCGCCGTTCTCACGAGTCCTAAGGCACGCGAGGGAATGTCCTCAGGGCAGCCGATATGACTTGCCATAATGTAGAGTTTCCCGTGCTTAGGGGGGGCAGAATTTTGTTTTTTGGACTGTAACACGGATGCCTCCTATGGCATTCTAGGGGAAGTAAATCACCTCGAATACTGCTGACCCTGGCAACAGGGGCTGTTATTTTTTATGCGCACAGGACCATAACACGCGTGAGCAATGAGTACAAACAGGGCACTTTAAGTATGGCAGAACTTTCCCCCATCGACCCCCAAGAGCTGTTGGCTGCAGGCGAGCTCCCGCAGCATATAGCGGTGATTATGGATGGCAATGGTCGCTGGGCAATGCGTCGCCATAAACCCCGGGTCTGGGGCCATAAAAAAGGCGTCAATAGTGTGCGAACAATCGTGGAAGCAGCGGTTGAACTCGGGGTCTCAGCCTTGACTCTTTATGCTTTTAGCGAAGAAAACTGGCAGCGCCCCCCGCGGGAAATTTCGGCGATAATGGCTCTGATCAACAAGTATCTCGATCTCGAGATCGAGCGCTTGCGTGAGCACAATGTTCGCTTGCTTACCATTGGTGAATTGAGTCGTCTGCCCCTTGCAACCCAGCGTAAGGTTGCTTATGCGTGTGAGTATCTTGGTGACTGCAGTGGTTTAACCCTTACTATTGCCCTGAGTTATGGGGGACGTACGGAGATTGCTGGTGCCTGTCGCCTGATTGCCCAGAAAGTAGCAAAGGGACAAGTGCGTTGGGAGGAGGTGGATCAGGGGATGGTGAATGATCACCTGCTGACCAGAGGATTACCTGACCCAGATCTGCTGATTCGGACCAGCGGTGAGCAGCGAATCTCTAATTTTCTTCTTTGGCAAATGGCATATACTGAACTATGGTTTACCTCGGTGGCTTGGCCAGATTTTTCTAAGCAGAATTTCTATCAAGCTATTGCTGCTTACCAACTTCGAGCTCGCCGCTTTGGCAAAACTGAGCAGCAGATCAGATCTCTGCCACGGGTAGAGTCCCCCCTGGCCTGCGTCTCACCTGATGGATGATCCTAGATGTTAAAACAACGAGTGATTACGGCGGCTATTGGACTTCCCCTCTTAGTGGGGGGGCTGCTCCTCGGGCCGGCGAGTGCAGTGTATGCTTTTCTGCTCGTCTGCTCTTCTCTGGCTGTTTATGAAATCGCCCAGTTGATTTTCCCCCCCTGCTTTAAACTAATAGAATCCCAGGACAGCGTCCAAGCAGCTCCGCCCTTCACGCAACTCACCCTCTTCTGTGTCATTATGGCAGCCTTGGTTTTTCTCTCTGCTACCCTTGGCCTTGGCCAAGCAAAGGTGGGGGGAATTACCGCCGTTTTAAGCCTGATGATGCTTATGGCAACGTTTTCGGGGAGCAGTATCCCGCGCAGTGTTATCCAAGTTTCGGGGAGCGTACTCAGCATTTGCTATGGTTGTTTGCCCTGGTTGTGTATCTGGGATCTCTATCTCTTGGGGGCCCACTCTCGCTATTTATTGCTGTTGTTGGTGGTGGTGATGATGGGAGATAGCGGCGCTTATTTTGCTGGTTTAAAGTTTGGACGCTATAAATTAGCCCCCCGCTATT
Source organism: Deltaproteobacteria bacterium (assembly GCA_023250635.1). Classification (GTDB taxonomy): domain Bacteria; phylum Bdellovibrionota_B; class Oligoflexia; order Oligoflexales; family Bog-1112; genus JAHFAI01. The sequence goes on from JAHFAI010000011.1 coordinate 18,060, forward strand.
CCCCTAAGAAGACCTGGGAAGGTTTGCTTGGCGGTTTGTTGAGCAGCGTGGGCGGCTGTCTCCTCCTCAACCTGATCTATGGAGGCGAACTGGGTCCTTGGTGGCTTTTATGTAGTATAGCCTTATTAGCCGGAATTGCGGGATCCCTTGGGGATTTGGTCGAATCTGCTTTTAAACGTTTCGCTCAGGTTAAGGATTCAGGGGCGATTTTTCCTGGCCACGGGGGCTTCTTGGATCGTGTGGATGCCCTGCTTTTTGCTGCACCGGTGGTCTGGCTACTGGTATACAGCTATCATAAAGTGGCGTCTTTGTAGTTTCTCTTGGGGAATCAGGTCATGGTTGGTTTAATGAGTCACCCGGTTATCGCGGTGGTTATTTTCATAGGTTTGCTAATTTTCGTGCATGAGCTTGGGCATTTTGTGGTGGGCAAGCTCTTTGGCATCGGTGTAGAAACCTTTTCTATTGGTTTTGGTCCCGAATTTGCCGCTTTTAGCTGGCGTGGTACTCGCTATCGTCTCGCCCTTATTCCCCTGGGTGGCTATGTTAAATTTGCTGGGATGCTGCCGCGAGAGGAAATCCCTCCCCACGTCCTTGGTAAGCCCATGCATCAGGCAGGGCGATGGCAACGGGCTGCGGTTCTCGTTGCGGGGCCTCTTGCCAATTTGTTGTTGGCGGTGGTGGTGTATACCGGCATGGGAATGCAGGGTATTCCTCATGTGCCGGCAATTATCGGTCAGGTTCTTGAGGGAAGCCCTGCAGCTCAAGCGGGCTTATTGCCGGAGGATGGAATTCTTAGTATCGATGGCGCTGCTATTCGGAGCTGGGACCAGTTGCGTGAGGCCTTGACGGCCCACCCCGAGCAAGCTCTCTCCCTCGAAGTGGAACGGGAAGGACAGCGTCTTCCCCTAACCCTTACTCCTGCAGTGGTTGAAGGCGATGATGCCCTAGGTCGCAAGGCGAGTCTGGGGCGTGCGGGAATTTCCCCGGGGGCTTTGCCGGCAATAATAAGCCTTAATCTCAATGCTAAGGCGGCAGCACAGGCAGGTCTGAAAACTGGTGATCAGATAATCAACTTACGGGTTGGTGATAAAAATGCCAGCCTGGAAAAATCCCTTCCCCTTAAAACCTGGCATCAGTGCTTAAAAAAACTGCACTGGGCTTTTTCTTTGGGAGCCCAGGCCATCACCCTTGAAGTGGTGACAGCGCCGGTGCCTGGCAAAGAATCGGCCCCTTCCCCAGAGCCGCCGCCCCTCGCCGCACCACGTACCATCACCTTAAAAACCCTTGCCTGGGAGCCTCTCAGGGCTACTGCGCCTAAGGAGTTTACCTCTGCTTTTGCCGGACGTCTCGCTGAGCTCTTAGGCATTGTCCCTGCTCAGTTAACCATTGCGGGGACCGGGCCCGAGATGGGTGAGGTGCTCAAACAAGGGGATCGACTGCTCGCCTTTAAGGGTGAAGCGGTGAATTCTATATTTGAGCTCAGTGAGAAATTACAGGCAAACCACGAAGCACAAGTGCAGATAAGTATACAGCGGGAGTTGAGCCGCCGAGATCTCGAAGTAAGGCTTCTCCCTCGTGAGCGGCAAGAGATGAGCGGAAAAACCAACTACTACGCCTTAGACGTTATACTCTGGGGGCAGCCGCTGATGCCGGCTTCTTATCTGGAGAAGTACGAGGGTTTACCCGCGGCTGTGATCTTTGCTTTTGGCCATACCATGGAGCAGTCGTGGCTGATGCTCAAGATGATCGGCTCCCTGCTTGTTGGCCAGGTCCCCCTGCAGGCGCTCGGTGGTCCTATTTTAATCGCCAAAGTTGCTCAAGACGCCATGGAAATGGGTTGGCAGGTATTTTTTTCAACCCTTGCCCTGATCAGCATCAATCTTGGTCTGATGAATTTGTTTCCCATTCCAGTGGCTGATGGTGGGCAATTGATGCTGGTACTGCTAGAAGCGCTTAAGGGAAGGCCTCTCAGTGAAGCTGCCTTGGAGAATTTTCAGCGTATTGGCTTCGTGATGTTGATGGCGTTGGTGATCTTGGCGACTTATAATGATCTAAGTCGCTTTTGGGCTTCCCTGCTACGGGGCTTAGGCCAGATGTTACAATAGAGTCCTCCCAGAAAATGGTAATCACTGATGCAGACATTTTCAGAACAGTTATATCTTGTGGTCGATACCAGCATTCAAGGAGTTGGTCTTGCCCTGGTTTTGCGCAGCAACCTGCAGCACAAGGTGCTGTGGTCGGGGCTTGCTGATGGGCAATTTGCCTCCGCCGGTAAAATATCTCATCTGTTGGAAGAAGGTTTGCGGGCGGCAGGCTGCACCCTCGACGATTGCAAGGTCATTGCGGTTTCAGTCGGACCCGGTTCTTTTACCGGGATTAAAATTGGTCTCGCCTGGTGCTACGGGCTCTTTGCTCCCCGGCAACAGCAGTTGCGGTGGTTGCCGCTTTCCGCTCTCGAAGCCGCAGCAATGCTGGCTCAGCAACGAGGTGCTCAGGAGGCGGGGAGCTGCTTGTTTTTGGCAAGTACCCGCACCCATGGCTATATAGCCTATGGGCATGGCGGTCCGCTGCTTGTACGCAGTTGTCTGTATGCGGTTGGCCAAGGAGATTCCCCCTGGGGGGCCTTACCTGAGTTCTTGTCCTCCACCTCTTTAACCCTATGCGGGGAATGGCCGCTCTTGGTGGAGGAATTTCAGCGCCACAAGCTCCCCTGGGATGAGATAAGTATTCGCCAGCTGATGGAATGGAGTCTTCAGGGAATGATTACTCAAGTGCTCAGTGCTGAGTATGAGCAATTAAGCAGCAAACCTCCTCGACCACGCTATTTGCGTCAGTCTACAGCCGAGGAAAACTTAAAGGGAAGCAAGCGTCATGAATTCACGACCAGCTAAATTGACCCCCAAACTTGGTGGAGCTGTTCATATCCTCCCCAATTTATTAACCTCGGGGAATTTGTTTTTTGGTTTCTTTTCTATTCTTAAGTCGATCCAGGGGGATTTTACCTGGGCGGCGGGTGCGGTGCTTTTGGCGGCAATCTTTGATGTACTCGATGGTCGAGTTGCTCGCCTTACCAATGCTACCAGCGAGTTTGGCGTACAATACGACTCCCTCTGCGATTTAATTTCTTTTGGTTTAGCCCCTGCAATAATGATGTATCAGTTCGGTCTTGCGAATATCGGTCGCTTCGGATGGGTACTCTGTTTTATATTCCTCGCCTGTGGAGCGCTCCGTTTGGCTCGTTTTAATGTGCAAAGTGCCTTAGGTAAGGCGAGCGGAGATTTTACCGGTTTGCCGATCCCTATGGCCGCTGGGGTAGTTGCCTGTTTTGTGGGCTTGATGATTGAAGTGGATCAAAGCGTGGTGGGGGAGGAGTCTTCGTGGCTTATCCAAACCTTGATTACTGTGGTTTCAAGCTCAGGCTTTCGTCGGGGTTTTTTGCTTTTAATGGCGCCTTTTTTGGCGTTTTTAATGGTGAGTAATGTTGCTTATCGGTCTCACAAAACCACGAATATTCGTGGGATCAAGGCTTTTCGTCTCCTGGCGATGCTGGTAGCAGGAGTAGGGCTTGCGGCTTTTCAACCAGCCTTAGGGGGCTTTGTTTTTTTCTTTTGTTATGCCTTGTCAGGCCCAATGGAGTGGCTACTGGGGTGGAAAAAAGCCACCGATGATGATGAGATTTTTGCTCAGGACAGCGATGAAGTGGGCTTGGACGAATTTTCAGAATTTTCCCGTCATGATCATGATGACGAGCAGAAAAATTAGGATTGAGGACTACGGTGAAGATTGCGGTAATAGGTGCTACGGGAGCAGTGGGACGGGAGATTATCGCCGATTTAGAGGAGTGCCCAGTTGCTGATTTGCAGCTCGTGGCCTTAGCGTCGCCACGTTCTCAAGGATCAAGCCTTAGTTTTCGCGGTAAACATCTCACCGTCAAGGCATATAGTCCCCAAGAAATCAAAGATTGTGCTTTTGTTTTGATGAGTGCTGGTTCGGCTTTTAGCAAGGCACATGCTCGGGATATTGCCCAGCTGAGTCAGGGGACGGTTATTGATAATAGTAGTGCGTGGCGTATGGATCCAAGGGTTCCCTTAGTGGTGCCTGAAATTAACGGGGCCTTGCTTCACCACCAACGCCACACTTTAATCGCTAATCCCAACTGCTCCACCATTCAATTGGTGATGAGCCTTGCCCCCCTGGAGAAAATCTGGGGCTTAGAATTAGTCAACGTGGTTACCTTGCAATCCGTTTCGGGTTCTGGGCAAAAAGGTGTCGACGAACTTTCAGGGCAGGTGCGGGCCCAAATGAATTTCAGTGAACTGCAGAGCTCGCTGTATCCTCAACCCATAGCCTTTAATGTGCTTCCCGCTATCGGCGCTATTGACGGCGAAGGGTTTTGTGAAGAGGAAGTGAAAATCATTGCCGAGACTCGCAAAATTATGGATCTTCCGGGCTTGATGATTATGCCGAGCACCGCTCGTGTGCCGGTATTTTACTGCCATAGTGAAGCGGTGACCGTTAAACTAAAAAAAGCCGTGACGCGAGGGGAAGTGCTCGACGCTTGGCAGGGAAAGAGCGGCCTCGAGCTCCATACCAGCAATGAGGATTTTCCCAGTCCCCTTACACATGCGGGTAAAACCAGCGTGGCCATCAGTCGTTTGCGCTTGGGGCCAGCGGATTCGTCCTCATTATCTGGGGAGAGGCGTTCTTCCTGGCTGAGTTACTGGAATCTTGCGGACAATATCAAAAAAGGTGCCGCAACCAATGCGGTGCAAATATTTACCGAGCTCAGCTCGCGCTATCAGGCTGCTGTGCCTTTGGGAAAGGGAGTTTTTTGAGATGACCCCACCTAAGCTGTTTTTGTGGCTCATTTCGCCTCTGTGGTTTTGTCTCGTGACGATTTTTGTACCAAGCTTGTTAGAAGCCGCAGAGGCAGAGGCTGAGGCTCCGGGCGGACCTTACAGTATTACCCTCGGGGTGGCTTACCCGCAGTTGACGCAGATCAAGCACTATGCCGATCTCTATGGTCGTTCATCGTATTTGCCAGAATTTGGCTTTGCCTTTGATTTGCTGCGTTTGCCCGGGGCTACTTTTTTTACCGGCTTTGGTATTGCCTATTACACCGACGTGGGCAATGAGGTGAAATACCCTAAAACGGCCGATGCTCCCCTGGAAAAAATCGATAATCGCTTGCAACTCGTGCTTATTCCCTATCACTTCACCGCAGGGATGCAGTTTTTCCCCCTGCAACAGTCGTTTTTTGCCCTCAAAGGCTGGCTAGGTTATGAAGAATTATATTATCGCGAAACCCGTACGAGCAATAATGATGCTAATCCACCGCCTGTTGCCGGTGGAGTGAGCGCTCGCAAAAAAGCTAATGCTGATGATGCAGGAAATTATGCCAATACGGGCTGGAATGCTGCTATAAGCTACGGCGTGGCTTTGCAGTTTAATGTGAGCAGCATCGAAGAGAGGCACGTTCGTTCCCTGGCAGCGGTCACAGATTTTTCTCAGATCTATGTGGCGCCATTTTTTGAGGCGACCTATAACCTTTCCTTGGCAAAGACGCTGATCACCCAAAGAGAGATTAGCTCCGTCAATTTGCAGCGGCAATCCTATGGCATAGCATTTACCTATGCCAGCGCACGTTAGTTAGAAGCGAATGAGCGATCAAGTCCCCCCACCAGTATTCCCCCGTTCTGCTGAGCTAATAGAGCATTGCTACCGTATGGACCTTGCCTATATAGGAAGCCGTTTTACTGGTTTTCAAAGTCAGAAGGATAATAACGCGATTCAAGACCACCTGGAGCGAGCCTTGGCGGTTGTTTTAGGCCATGGGTTGCGAGTTCGCGGAGCTTCGCGCACCGATAGTGGTGTTCATGCCGAACAGCAAGTAGCGGTTTTTAGTACCCATCGCCCCTATCGGGAAACCTGGATCAGCGGGATTAATGCGCATTTACCGGTGGAAATCCGTGTTTACCGCCTCGTCCCCGTCGCCCAGGGGTTTCACCCCATACGCCATGCGCGTGCTAAGGCTTATCGTTATCGTCTCTGGAAGGGGCGCTGCTTCGATCCTTTTTGCCTTCCTTACGTATGGCCGGTTCATCAAGCTACCAACTGGGGGCTCTTTGCTGAGGCAGCTTGCTTATTTGTGGGGCGGCATGATTTTGCTGGATTTCGTAATCAGGGATCCCAATCGCGGACCACCGTGCGGACAATTATCGCCATAGAAGTGGTTGACCATGAAGCTATGGTGGATGTTTGGATCCAGGGGGATGGTTTTCTGAAGCAGATGGTGCGGATTATCGTTGGCACGATGCTGGCGATCGCCTATGGGAGGAAAGCCCTGAGCAGCATCGCTGAGGTTTTTGCCAGTGGGGAGCGTGTGCGTGCCGGTTTAACGGCACCAGCAAATGGTTTGAGTTTAGTGGAGATTTTTTATGAGGAAATTCCTGAGCTGACAACGGTAATCGCTCGGGCCAACCGTGGTTTCACTCATGGTTTAGCGCAGCCTCAGGCTCGCCCGCTTCGCTCTTGACAGAGACAAATTTGGATTTTAGCATAATATGCCCCTCGTAATGGGTATATACCCAGGGGGTTTTGGTTTTTTACTCCACGTAGTTGGCAGAAATTTTTAGGAGATGCCATGGCACAATCTGTTGAAGAGCGTATTAAAGACATAGTTGTCAGTCAACTGGGTGTAGAGGCGGATTCGGTGGTCATCAACGCCAAATTTATCGAAGATCTAGGTGCAGACTCCTTGGATATTGTTGAATTGGTTATGGCCATGGAAGAGGCTTTTGGCATTGATATTCCTGATGAAGAAGCAGAAAATATTCGCACGGTTGCTGATGCGGTAAGCTTTGTCAGCAAGATGGAACACGCTTAGCTCGGGGGATCTGTGCAGTTTAGAAAGATCGCCATAGCCGCAGATCATGCGGGCCGGGAGCTTAAACTCCAACTTAAGCAATTTCTAGCTGATAATCACATTCCCTGCCGAGATTTTGGCGTTGAGGATGGCGAAACAGAGTCGGTGGATTACCCTGACTACGCAGCCCCCCTCGCCTCGGCGGTATCGCGAGGTGAGGTAGATGCAGGGATAGCCATTTGTGGCAGCGGTATTGGTATGGCTATCTGTGCCAATAAGTTTCCAGGGGTGCGGGCTGTGTCGGCTTGGGATAATTGGAGCTGCTCCAAGGGGCGCGAGCACAATGATAGCAATGTCTTGTGTTTGGCAAGCCGCCAGCTTTCCATCTCCCAGGCTATGGAACTCGTTCATTTATGGCTTACGACCCCCTACGTGGGAGATCGTCACGAAGGACGCTTGCAGAAACTCCGCGAAATAGAACAAGAGAATTTCAAATCACCTCACTAGCTGGGCGTGCCCCAAGGGGAAGACAAGTACCGCCCAGCAACACCCCTGGGAGGGGGCCGCGTCTATGAATAAACCGTGGGAACAACTGCAAACTGATGATCGAGCAATCTTTGAGTTGATCGAAGGGGAGCTCGCCCGCCAATGTCAGGGCATCGAATTGATCGCTTCGGAGAATTTTGCTTCACCTGCGGTTATGGCTGCCATGGGAAGTATTCTCACCAACAAATATGCCGAGGGTCGTCCGGGAAAGCGTTATTATGGTGGCTGCGAGATAGTCGATCAGATAGAGACCTTAGCCATCGAACGAGCCACGGCCCTTTTTGCCTGCTCCTTTGCCAATGTGCAGCCTCATTCAGGGGCTCAAGCTAATGCTGCAGCCTTGTTGGCCTTGGCCAAGCCAGGTGATGCCATTCTTGGTATGGAACTCTCCCATGGTGGTCATTTGACTCATGGATCTCCGGTTAATTTTTCGGGTATCTACTATAAGGCGCATTTTTATGGCCTAGAACCGCTTACGGACCGACTTGATTACCTAGCCATGGAGCGTCAAGCGCGGGCGATTCGCCCGAAGGTTATTATTGCAGGAGCTAGTGCCTATGCGCGGCATATTGATTTTGCTCGCTTTCGTGCCATTGCTGATGAAGTGGGGGCCTATCTTCTCGTGGATATGGCTCATATCGCTGGCCTGGTAGCGGCAGGCTTACACCCGAGTCCCCTGCCCCACGCTCACGTGGTGACGACGACTACCCATAAGACTCTGCGTGGGCCGCGTGGTGGAATGATCCTCTGGAATGATGAGGCTCTCAGCATAAATTTGCATAAGTCGGTCTTTCCCGGCATTCAGGGCGGTCCTCTTGAGCATGTTATCGCCGCAAAAGCGGTGTGTTTTCGGGAAGCGGCAAACCCAGAGTTTATCGTCTACCAAAAGCAGGTTTTGGCCAATGGGCGTACCTGCGCCGATGCTTTGCAGGAAGGAGGTTTTCATTTGGTTTCCGGTGGCACTGATAATCATCTCCTGCTTATAGATTTGGCAAAAAGCTCCCATCCTGCTATCAGTGGTAAGGCTTACGAAGAAGCTCTCGGTCAGGCAGGAATTACCGCCAATAAAAATACGGTGCCGGGAGAACAACGCAGTCCCTTTGTAACCAGTGGTTTGCGTATAGGAACTCCGGCAGTGACCAGCCGTGGAATGAAAGAAGAGGCCATGAAGGAAATTTGCAGGATGATGCAACGCGTGTATCAGCAGAGCAGTGAAGCGCGAGTACTCAGCGAGGTGCGCGAGCAGGTTGAAGCCCTCGCAGCAGCTTATCCTCTCTACGCTTCCTGGATTCGGCGATGAGATGTTTGCGGTGCAGCGGTAATGATACTAAGGTCTTGGAGAGTCGCTTGACCAACGATGGCCGCTGTATGCGGCGGCGGCGTGCTTGTCGTGACTGTGATTATCGCTATACCACCTACGAGCGCGAAGAAATGCTCGAGTTTTTGATCAAAAAGAAAAGTGCTCATGTGCAGCCGTACAGCCGCGATAAGGCCCTGCGCTCCATTCAGATTGCTTGTCAAAAGCGCACACTTAAGCTCGAAGACCTCGAAGGGATGCTGCGCAAAATCGAAGGCAGGTTGCAGGATCAGGGGGAACGCATTGTTTCGAGTGCGCAGCTTGGTGAAATGATTATGGCAGGTCTTTATCAGCTCGATCAGGTGGCCTACATTCGTTTTGCTTCGGTGTATAAGGACTTTAAAACCCCCCAAGAATTTCATGCGATTTTAGGTTCCTTAGATGGAAAAGAGGGATAGGGGTGTTTACTGGTTTGGTGGAAGCCCTGGGGGTGGTAGAAGCTAACGACCCGATGCAGACGGCTAAGCTGTTGGTGATTCGTTCACCTTTTGCTTCGTCTTCCCTGGCTCGGGGCGAGAGTATTGCGGTAAATGGCTGCTGTTTGACGGTGGTCGAAATCTCTCACGAAAATTCGTGTATAACTTTTGCGGTCAGCAGCGCCACTTTGGGCTGCACCAATCTCGGTGAGTTAGCGGCAGGCAGTGTGGTTAATCTCGAACGTGCTTTGCTTTTTGGTGCCCGCCTTGGCGGGCATTTGGTATCGGGGCATGTGGATTGTCTGGCGACGGTGCTGAGCTGGGTGGAGGACGGGGAGTTTATGCAGCTGCGCCTAGGCTTGGATAATCCTGAGGCGCGAAAGCTTGTCATTGCTAAGGGTTCCCTCTGCGCTAATGGGGTAAGCCTGACTATCAAGGAGCTGAGTGGTGAAGCTGCACTGCTAGTGGTCGAGATAATGCTGATCCCCGAGACGCTACGCCGGAGCACCTTTGGCAGCGTAAAAGTGGGGGATAAGATCAATATCGAATTTGATCTTATGGGTAAGTACGTCGCCCAGAATCTTGCTAGCAACTAAGGCGCAAAGATGAGCCGAGAGCTGAGTAGTTGCCCCCCAAACCATCTGGATCTTGCAAGTACCTACGGTGCTATTTTAGCGAGCACCGAAGTGGGACTTGGCTCACTCTTGCACGCCTTCCATGTGCCCCTCACCGGGCAGTTTCTCTCGCTGAACCAAGGCTTCTTGCTTTCGTACGCCATGGTGACGGCCCAAAGAACCGCAAATACCTCGTTGCTTCCAGCGGGAATTTCGGTCATTGCGGCATCGTTAAAAAGCCTCTCACCAGCGGGTAAAAAACTCACTCCGATGCTGGCAATTGCCATGCAGGGTTGGTTGTATAATCTCGGTATATTGCTGGGGGGAAATTCGCTGCTCGGTCGAGCTCTCGGAGCAGCACTGAGTAGCCTCTGGGCTTTTATCCAGCCGTTTTTGTTTCTTGGCGTGGTTTTTGGCTTAGAATGGCAAAAGCTCTATGCCGCCTACGCTTCTTCTCTGCCTGTGGAGCAGGCACTGATGGTGATAGCAGCAGTGGTGGTGGCCAAAGCTTTCGCCGCTATGGGTCTGTCTTTTGCTGCGCTTAAAATCCCCCACGAGGGGGCGGAAGCATATTTTGCTCGCCTTAACCGCTATGGGCTCGCCCCCTCTTCCCCCCCTGTGGGGCAGCAGAGATTCTTTAGCAGTTTACGCCGGCCCCTTTTTCTTTTACCTTTCTTAGTAACTATAATCGTTGCTGCTTTTATGGAGAGCCACTGGGTGCCGATCCTCTGGACGGCCTTCCGGCCTCTGGCGATCGCTTGTTTGCTCTTTGTGGTGGTGCGTCTTCTTGCCGTCAGTGGTTTTGGGATAAAGTTAGCGACCTGGCTTCCTGGTGGTTATGGGGAGGCTCTCAAGAGGGTGTGGAAAGGTTTTTAGATAGTGAGCAGAGAGCCGGTAAGCTATTTATTTCGCAAGCTCTGGCGTTTTGCTCAGGGAGAGCGAAAGGTTATCTACGGTTATCTGCTCTTGTTTGTGGTGGCAAATTTATTTCTGCTCGTTGGCCCCTTAGTCTTCGGGGCGGTTGTGCGAGAAATTCAGCAGGAGGGGGTGAAGAGCAGCAATCTTGTTTATTTGATCGCCCTACTCTCGCTCTTATTCTTTAAAGAGATTGGCTTCTGGTTGTTTCACGGTCCCGCTCGGGTAATCGAACGTCTCGTGGCATTTAATATTGCTTTACGGTATCGGCGTTATCTTTTGGAGGGCGTCCTTGACCTCGATTTGGCGTGGCACCACGAGAATGACTCAGGAAATGTGATTGAGCAAATTCGTCGAGCTGCCGATAATCTTGGCGAGTTTGGCGAAAACGTCTTCCAAGCCATTCAGCTTAGCGTGCGTGTTTGTTCCACGGCGATAGTGCTGTGGTTTTTTTCTGAGCCAACAGCGGTCTTAGTGTTTGTGATGGTGGTTTTATCGTTATACGTATTTTCGCGTTTCGATCTCCGTCTGCTGCCCCTGATTGAAGGCCTCAATGAGTATAGCAACAAGGCTTCGGCCGGTGCCTTTGATGCTCTAGCAAATATCACTACGGTGAAAATTCTTCATATTGAAAAGCCGGTGAGCGAGGGGGTGATGGCCCGGTATGGCAATGCCTATTCGTTGTTTAAACGCAGTGCTATAGTCAACGAATACAAATGGGCTGCGGGCCTCTTGCTTTTTATGGTGGTTAATTTTCTGCCTCTGGGTTTCTATATTGCTCTAAAGGTCTACCAGGGGCAGAGTGTTGATGCCGGTACGATCTCCACCCTCTACTTGTTTATTGCCGAGCTGCTTTTTGTTTATGCCACCTTTGGGGCTTACTATGAGCAGGTGAGCCGTTTTCGTAATGGGGTTATCAACGCCGAGTCTCTCGAAGGGCTTATTGCTAACAGAAAAAGCTCGCCCCGGCGCTTGCTGGAAGTAAGCTCAAGGCTTGCTTTGAGCAAGCTTACTTTTGCCTATGACGAACAAAAGAGCAGAGGCTTTGCCTTTGCAGAGATTGATTTCAGTATGCGTGCGGGCGAGAAAATAGCTATCATTGGGGAGTCGGGCAGTGGAAAAACCACCTTCTTAAAGGTGATTCATGGTCTCTATCCCCAGGCGCAGTGTTCGTTGCAAATTGATGCTCAGTTGCTGGAGAAAGTTACGTTAAGTAGCGTTGATTTAGCGACCATGCTGGTGCCTCAAGATCCAGAAATATTTTCTGCCAGCATTCGCGAAAATCTTAGTTTAGGCATTGCCTACTCCGAGGAGGACTTGCTGCGTGCGGTAGAGATAGCGCGTTTTTCTACGGTGCTTGCTTCTCTACCCCAGGGACTTGATTCGGTGATTAATGAGAAGGGGGTCAATCTCTCCGGCGGCCAGCGCCAACGTCTGGCCTTAGCGCGAGCTATTTTATTTGCCAATGACAAGAAAATACTGCTCCTGGATGAATCGACGAGTTCGGTGGATAGCGAAAATGAAATGGCGATTTACCACAGTATTTTTGCACATTTTAGCGACAAAACTGTGGTCGCTTCGATTCATAAGCTGAATCTTCTCCGCTATTTCGAACGCATTGTTATTTTTGATAAGGGGAAAATTATTGACGAAGGTACGTTTGCTGAATTACTGGCTGGCAACGCTTCTTTTCGCAATAGTTGGCGAGCATTTTCACAATAAACATTTTGGAAAAAGGGAAGGTGAAATCAGGATTAAAAAAGTAGTTTCTACCGAAATATACCCATACCGTCAGCTTCTTCCCAGGTGCGAAGGCTTCGCTTAGGAACGGTTGCTAGAGCTAAATCTTCATAAAAGGTGAAGAGTCCGAATGGTTTAGGAACCTTTTCACCATGTAGTGCTGCCAGTTCTTCTAGATAGCTTTTTCCGGTTTTCATTTCATATAGAAGTCTATTGTAGGCTTCTATGTCGGCGTTGCGCAGAAGGGCGAAAATTTCCTCATGGGTTAGTGGAATTTTTCCGGTAAGCTCCGGGGCCATATAGGATGGAGTTCCTTCAAAAATACTAAATGTATTTCGACTTTCTTTGTCAAGGACGATGAGATCATCAGTAAAGGTCACCTCACCATGAGCATCAAAACCAAGAGTTTTTATTTCTCTCTTCCCGGCAGAGTTTTTATAGGTAATCACCACCTTGCTTAAACCAAAATCGCCAATAATAGGGGCTCCCGCTGAGTTCACCAAAACATTTGCAGGCTTTATATCGCGGTGAAAAACATGCAAACGCGGTTCTCGTACTCCTAGCCCTAAAGTCATGTCTAGTGGGATTCCCTCATGAAAAAGGGTTAATTGTTTGGCGAGTTGTTGCCCCATTTGTTGTAATTTTTCTGCTCTCGCCTCTGAGCTTGGGGTTGGCAGGGTATGCGTGCTTGTTGCTAGATTCTCTTCTTGTGAAGGACTAGCAGTCTTAAGTGAATCTGCAGACAAATCTTCAGTTTCTCTGCTTGTACTGCTCAATTTTTCAGGAGCTTGATTCGCGCTTAAGCTGCTTGCGGTGGTTGAATCAGCAGCGGTAGTTATGGTCTCGCTCTGTTGACTGCTTTGCAGACTCCACTCGTCGGTAGGGCTGTTCTCGGCCTTTTCCCTCAGCTTGGGAGGATCAGGGAGATGTTTGACGAGGGTTCCTCCTTCAATAAGGGGCATTAGAGTTACATAGGTATTGTCTTCCGTTATGCAGGAAAGATGGGGAACTAAAATCAGGGGATCTCTGCTGTGAGCGGCAAATTCGCCTAAAGCAAAGTTGGTTATTCGTTCCGCGCGTTTTATATTTAACCAAGCGGAGAGTTCCTCTTGACTAAGTCGCGGGCTAGCTACTTCAGTTCGTAAAGCATATTTTCGTCCGTCTATAATTACTTCCTCTACTACCGCAAAGGCTCCTTTACCAAGTTGGCCTATTGTCGTCATTTTTTCTTTAAGTTGCTTCCAAATATCTGCTTCAAGGGCACTACCACCTTGGCCTATCCGATATAATAGCGGCATTTCTTGCAATTTTGCAGAAAGTTGCGCTGCTGAAAAACGAGGGGTGGTTGGGATGGTTATTTTTCTTGATTTTGAGAGTTCTAAGACCTCGGATGCAGATTTTGACAGAGAGCGAGTGCTTGAATCATGAAGCGATGAGTCTTTAAAAACAGCATTTTTATCCAGAAATTTAGTTACTAAACTGAGTGAAATTCCAAAGCCTCGATAGTGCCAATAGGCAAGAAAGGCCTGATAGGATTCTTCATTTGCCGCGACGATTGAACCATCGGGGCAATACTGATAGGAACGATCCTGATAAGCGGCCGGTAGCTCAGCTGAATAGCTTGTAACGATAACACTGCGATTGTGATCAGCAATCGTAGGTACTCCTTCCAGAGCAATGGCAAAACATCTCGATATTATTGGATTATCTTTCTTAGTTACATGAAGCAAGCTACCATCAGTATCGAAGTCAACGACATCCACTCCCTGGTTTGCAAAGGCTCTAAAATTAGCAATATTCAGGAGATTTATGGGGGAATTGCGCTCATAGGCGGTACTATGTTCAAGATCAAGAGGTTGAGAGTAAGAACCAAAAATTAGGTGCAGCTGTTGCTTATAATCAGCTCCGACGGTAGCAATTTGTTCTGGCGTTTGCTGGAGGTGATGAGTATGTTTGCAAGAAGCTGAAATGATTATCACAAATATAATAAAGAGATTAAATATTTGTTTGTTCAAGGCCTGGTCTCCATTATTCGCTCAGATCCCCCTCAGCGCTGAGGGTGATCTGGGTGATTTAGAATTTAGAGATTCTCTATGAAATTATAGCTATTTTAGGTGTTTATGTAAAATTTTTTATGAGATGGCTTCTAGTGGGATAGGAGCATTAAAGGATCCTTCTCTGTTTCCGAAGAGAAGGAGTTGCTGTTGGTATAATAGCGCCTTTTAAAGAAAACTCTGAGAGTGGACAATGAATGTTTTTTTTAATAAATTAAATTTTCTAGTGATCAATGTTTTGGCTTTTAGCCTGTATACTGCAGCAGTTAAAGCAGAAAAAGCCTTGGTTGTTATTGACATGCAGGAAAAATTTATTTCTCAATTTGATCCACCCTGTTGGAGAGATGATTTAATAGAAAAAATCATCGAAGAAATAAATCGTGCGAAAACTAAAAATCGTCCTATATTGATAGTCGAATATTGGGATGATCTATATTACATACATTATCAAAAAAGTCAAATGATAACTAACACTCGCATTATGGAAAGTGTCGCTGGATATCCACGAACCTATGTAGTTAAAAAAAATAAAGATGATGGTGCTAGTGCAATTAAAGCTATGCTAGATAAGCTTAATTTAAGCGTGGATAAATTCAGTGTCTGCGGATTAAATACCCAATGTTGTGTCTTAGAGACAGTTGTTTCACTAGCTAAAATTCCTGGGGTGGAAAAAATAGATATTCTAACGGAGGCTTGTGGCAGTACCACTGCTTTACGAGGTCCCGGCCATGGGTTTCATGTGGAAGGCTTATGTAAACTAGCCGAAACTGAAAAAATGGTGCTCAAGCCAAGTCTTGAGCAGGCAATTTCCTCTTCCGCTAAATACCACATTTCCTTCCACCAACATTTCCAAAAATTATTCGCTGGATTATCTAGCGACGATCCAGAATATAGAAAATATATAGCAAGAGCGCTCTTTAATTTAGATGAAATTTCTTCCCCAAATTTAGGGAAGCTTCTGCCTTTTCTTCGCGATGAAAACATCGAAGTTCGACGGTTAATTTCCTTGATTTTTAGAAAAAATCCCTTGCCTGATCCTGAAGTTAGATTGGCCCTCTTTAACGCTATAGATAGTCAAGATTGGCTTGTAGTTAAATATTTAGCTGAAGCTCTAAGTAAAGATCAGCATGATGAAGTTGAAGTCTATTTGCCTCTCGCTCAGAAAATATATCGAATATTAGCTGCAAAGTGGGATATTTTTGTCAAATCTAAACAAGATGGTGCGAAATATGATCTTGAAAATATGGAATTTCTTAGTTTGAAAGCACTTGCAGCTTTTATTACTTTGCTCACTGACGACAATGGCAGTACGAAAGAATACGTATTGATTGTCTTGGCTCGCGGTTTGTCTAACGATACTTTTACAAGTGAGGCAAAAAAAATAATCCATGAGGGAATGACGAATTTTTTGAAAATTTCCACTGTCGAAAAGATTTTGCACGAAAGAGCCTTACTTATCTTACGCAGATCCTTCCCTAGCTCTCGCTAATATACCACATTCAATGTGGAGCGTTTTTTTTTCTCGCGCCTGGTTGCAAACCAAAACCCGATGGATATAGACTCGGTAAAAATAATTGCTCCCCTTTTAAGAGAGGGAATCTCATGACTAGGCTGCAAGACCTTGTTTTCTATTTTCTCCGCCTGGGTAGCGTGGTCTTTGGTGGCCCCGTGGTGCTGGCAGCCCATATGCAGCGAGTTTTAGTCGAGGAGCGCCGCTGGATTTCTCAGGAAGATTTTGAGCAAGGATTTACCCTGGCGCAGCTTGCTCCGGGGCCCTTAGCAACCCAGTTGGCAATGTATATAGGTTGGCTCAAGGCAGGAAGGTGGGGAGCGGCGTTGGTGGGTTTTGCCTTTGTGCTGCCAAGTTTTCTTATGGTGCTGCTTATTGCAATGTTTTATGTGAGCTGCCATGGTCTTCCCTGGCTTGAGGGGGCGTTTTATGGAATTGGGGCTGCGGTAATTGCCCTAATGTTGTTAGGCGCGTACAAGCTCCTCAAAAAGACGGTAGGAAAGGACTTTTTCTTGGGAGCCATTGCCGCAAGCAGTCTGTTGGTAACGGCAATAACGGAGTCAGAAATTATCTGGCTATTTCTTCTCTCGGGAGTGGGTGCTGTTCTGTATAAAGGCAAGTATCTTCGCCGAACTTATTCGTTCTCTCTGCTTCTTCCCAGCGTTTTAGTAAGTGGGATTAAAGGCGAGGTTTATGATGAGGGTTTTTTCAAACTTTTGCTTTTTTTTACTAAAGCAGGGGCCTTTGTCTTTGGCAGTGGTTTGGCGATTGTACCTTTTCTGCATAGCGGGGTGGTGGTGGAGCAGCAGTGGTTAAGCGAGAGGCAGTTTCTTGATGCGGTGGCTGTGGCAATGATAAGCCCAGGTCCAGTGGTCATTACCGTGGCTTTTATTGGTTATCTTATTGCGGGATTGAGTGGAGCAATTATCGCGAGCATAGGGATATTTCTGCCTTCCTATCTGTTGGTGGTGTTGTCAGCTCCTTATTACCGGAAATTCTCCCATAGTGTTCTCCTGAAACATTTTACTCAGGGGGTAACGGCAGCAGCAGTGGGAGCCATTGGTGGTGCGGCGCTAGTGCTGGGCAAAAAAGCTATAATCGATCTGCCAACATCTGCTATATTTATAGTAGTATTGATAATGCTTTTATTTTTCAAAAAAATTCCGGAACCAATTTTAATTATTCTTGCAGGAGTGCTTGGCCATGTCTTGCGCTCTTTATCTTCCAATTTATAAAGGATGTGGTATGGCTTGGTTGTTGAGAATTAGCGCATTTTTTTTCCTCTGTGCTTGTGGTGGTGGGCAAAAACACCAGGGAAATCCAGATCCTAAAAATACCGATGATGCCAGCGAAGTTTTGCTGCCCAATGGTATACCGAATGATAATCAAGCAAGATCTTCTCATGAGGTGCTGGAGAGGCTCTTGCCACGGGTTGGGGAGGTGGCTCGGGATGGCTCAATGATAAAATCTCGAGCAGCAATTAACTTAGTGATGGGAGGGTCTTTCTTTGCTTTTGCAGGAAGTAATGTGCAAATACCGGTTTCTGTAGTCAATGTGGCTTCGACCACGGTTACCTTTGATAATAGCAAGTTTGTGATTCCACCGATTACGAGTGATTTGCTCAGTTTTGGTTCCATTTCCCTTAGTGGTCTCAGCGATAATAATCTTGCTACCTGTGGCAGTCTCGGTAAAACCGTCTGTACCTCGGCGGTGATTCGTCTGTATACCGTGGGAACAAGCGGAGCGGGTATGTGGAATGCTACTGATGGCTATGGTGCACCGATTAATGCAGGACTAGCAGCCCCCTACTTACCTGTAGGACTTACCGTGGCTAATGCGTTAACGGTACAATCGATCAAAATACCTGCCAGCAAGCATGCACTTAAGTATACGGACTTCCCCAGTCCGACGTATACGATACAAGGTGATTTATCCAATGCGGGAGCGGGGAGCTATGCGACTACTTTGGTTATCGAGTATGCTTTGCTTCTCTAAGAGCAACTACGCTGACGAGGAATGTCTGGATTGAGGCGCGCGACGATTTCGTAATTGATGCTTTGCGCCCAAGCGCCAAGATCTTCGGCACTAAGCTGCTCGTTGCCATCGCTGCCAATCAAGGTTGCAATGCTGCCAACCTTAGCTTCGGCAACACTGCTGACATCGACCATCATCATATTCATGCTGATTCGTCCCAGCAGGGGGCAGCGCTGACCTTTGACCAGTACATAGCTGCCCCCCTGGGAGGCGCCTAAGCGGGGATAACCTTCGAAATAGCCCACCCGCAAAAGAGCTATCTTCATTGGCTGGGAAGCGCGAAAGGTGCAGCCATAGCCTACGAATTCTCCAGCAGCAAGGGTTTGAATCAGGCTGAGGGGGCAGCGCCAGGAAAGAACGGGGCGTAGGGCCTCAGCGCCATTTTTATTGCTGGCGCAATAAGAGAGCTTGGTGAGCGGAGAAGGCCATAAACCATAGAGAGAGATGCCGAGGCGTAGCAAATCCAGATGGCTTTCGGGAAGCAAGAGCCCCGAGGCTGAAGAGGCACAATGGGCTTTTACCCTAAGGCCCGCCTCTCTAAAAATACGACGTACCTCGCCAAAGAGGGCAAGCTGGCGCTCAGTAAAAGTATGGTTGCTCACATCTTCGACATTAGCAAAGTGGGTGCAGATACCGACTAACTGAGAGCGAAAATGCTTACATTGCTCGGCTATGTGGGGGGCCTGGTCGAGGGCAAGGCCCTGGCGATTGAGGCCGGTGTTAAATTTAAGATGGATCCGAGGCTTGCTCGGGCTGGCGAGCCAGTGTTGTAGGCTCTCCTGATCCGTTACAAAATATTCGATGCTTGCCTTGTGGGCTTGGGGCAAGCTCTCTCTGGGGAGGGCAGCAAAGACAATAAGGCAGCCAGTAAAGCCTAATTGGCGTAAAAAAAGCGCTTCGCTAAGGCTATTAACCCCTAAGTTCTGGGGGTCCAGGGGAGCCAGAAGTTCATATATTTCTTGGAGACCGTGGCCATAAGCATTGGATTTTAATACGGGGCAGAGCTTATGGGCTCCCACCAGCTGGCTAAAAAATCTAACATTGTGACGGAGGGCTTCCCCATTGAGCTCAATCCAGCTACTATTCATCGCGACTCCCTAGGAGACTTTCTTGCTCTTATAAATATTTTCTGCTAGCATGCCTTTTCGCCAAGTCTACTAGGCCTGTACGGCTCTTTTTCCACAGCTCGGCGCAGGTAAAGACAGCTATAGTAACAAAGTTTATTAGTTTCCAAGGAAAAAAGGTATCCACTGATGAAGCGTACATTCCAACCCAGCAATTTGAAACGACTGAGAACTCACGGTTTCCGCCAACGGATGGCAACTCCTGGGGGCATTTTGGTACTTAAGGCTCGCCGCGCAAAGGGCCGCAAAAGCTTGACTGTTGGCATTTACAAAAAATAATCATCATTTTTTCGCGCGTTTACTACTATGACCACTATTACCTTGCAGCCCGCGGGCGTTTTGCAGCCCGAGGAAGCTAGCTCCCAAGGCTACCCCAAATCTCGTCGCCTGACTAAATCCAAAGAATTTAAGCGAGTTCTCCAGCTGGGAAACAAGATCGTCAGTCCTCAACTGGTGATGTTGTCAGCAGCAAATGCTGAGGGCGGCTGTCGCTTTGGGGTGATCGCCTCACGGAAAGTGGGCGGAGCGGTGACGAGAAATCGGATAAAACGTACCCTGCGAGAGATCTTTCGCACCCAGCCTCTCGTCCTCGAGGGGGACCTGGTCATCATCGCCCGCAGCGCTGCAGGATTCGCTTCTTATAAGGATCTTGCCCTGGCATTTGACCAGTGTTATAAGCGGTTGCGGAAAAAAATAGAACATACTTCGCGATGAGCTGTGAAAGTGTAGGATATTTGTCGTCTCTGTTTGTACCGAGGTTACTCGGCGCTTTGCGCTGGTACCAACGAAACCTTTCCCCCCTGTTGGGGCCGCGTTGTCGTTTTTATCCCAGTTGTTCCGAGTACGCCCATTCCTGCCTGCTCGCTTATTCTTTGCCCTGCGCTTTGGCTAAGGTTTTTCGTCGCATTCTTGCTTGTAACCCCTTTCACCCCGGTGGAGTAGACTTACCGTGAAAATGGATTTAGACCGAACTGGTATTATTGCCCTGGTTTTTTGCGTAGTGGCCTATGTGGGCTGGGCCCATTATATGAAGGAAAAATACCCGCCTCGTTCCCCGGCGGTTAACACCTCTGCTGAGATTACTCGGGGGGAGCAGGCAGCAAAAACGCGGGAGCAAAGCACCTCATTACCCGTTCCCGCCGCTTCGCCTCAGCTCAGCACTGCAGCAGCCTCTGCTGAAAGCAGCTATCCGACTTTGAGTGCTGATGAATTGACCATCAGCACCGAGACCTCCGTGTATCGCTTTAATCAGTTGTTAGGCGGGATCGATAGCATTACCTTAAAACACTATCGCAATGACGAAGATACAGCCTCGCTTGAACTCGTGGCGAGTAAGCCGCTCCTCATTCAGGGCATTCTCAGTGATGGGCAAGCGAGTGGTATGCAGGGGTTTGCAGCTACTCGTGACGAGGGCAGCATCAGCTTTAGTCGCCAGGAAGGTAATTGGCAGTTGCAGCACCGCATCACCCCTGATCAGCAGGGGTACGGCGCAAGTATTCAGCTGCGTTGGAAGAACCTGGCTAGCAGCCCTCAGGAACTGACTTCGACCACTTTGCTCGCTAGCACGGTGCCTTACAAGCAAAAATCATCGGGATTCTTGCCCGGAGCTCCTTCGAATCGTCCTACGATTATTCGTGAAGTAGAAGGTGAGACCACCTGGCAAGATGTGCAAGACTACTGCGAAGGTGGTAAGGAAGCCAAATCGCCGATTAGCGGTTCCATGCAAGAGTTGGCGTATATTGGTTTTGATCAGCATTATTTCTTACAGGTGTTTCTTCCGCAGCATAAAAAAAGCACCTTTCGGGCTTTTTCTAGCAGTCAGACCGCCGGTAACTCCTGCACTCTTGCTGAACTCGTTAGCCTCAATCAAGGAAGCATCGCGCCGGGTGGGGAAGTAACCATGGAGTTCAAATCCTGGTTTGGCCCTAAGAATAGCGAGCTTGCCGGTCTCTATGACCAGCGTCTTGCTAATAGCTTGGACTTTGGTTTTTTTGCGATGATTGCTCGTCCTCTGTTTATTGCACTCAAAGCGGTAAATTCGCTCGTCTTCAATTGGGGCCTGGCAATTATTATTTTTACGATTTTGCTTAAAATGTTGTTCTACCCCTTGACTCGTCAAGCGGCGGTAGCTCAGCAGAAGATGAAAAAACTGCAGCCGGAAATCAATGCGCTGAAAGAGCGCTATAAAGATGATCCGCGACGGCAGCAGCAAGAAATGATGCGTTTTATGAGCGTCAATAAAGCCAATCCCCTCAAGGGATGTTTGCCCATCTTGCCGACGATTCCGGTTTTCTTTGCCTTCTTTCGCGTACTTTCTACTGCGGTTGAGTTACGCCATGCACCGTTCTTTGGCTGGATTACCGATCTTTCGGTACAAGATCCGTATTATATAACTCCCCTGTTTATGGGACTGTGTATGTTCGCTCAGCAAAAGTTGATGCCAACTCCTGGGATGGATAAAACGCAGGAAAAAATTCTTTTGATTATGCCGTTGATGTTTACGGGGATGATGTTGACGCTCCCTGCAGGCTTGGTCCTCTACATGTTGACAAACTCAATTATGTCCATGGGCCAACAACAATGGTTAAACAAACGTCTCGCTGCTACTGCTTAGGAGAAAAACCATGACGATTACTGTTGAAGCAAAGACCCTCCAGCTTGCCTTAATTAAAGCTGCCGGCCAATTGGGTATCACCCAAAAGGACTTGGCTCATTCTATAGTAAAAGAATCAAACGGTCTGTGGGGCCTGTTTGGCAAGAAAATCACTATTGAAGCATGGATTGCTAGCGCCCCGAGAAGCAGACAAGGTGCAAGTATGGGGGGGGGGGAGCGTCGTAGTTCTCCTCCGCGTAGTTCACGGGAGCCGCGTAGTTCGCGAGAGCCGCGTAGTTCACGGGAGCCGCGTAGTTCACGGGAGCCGCGTAGTTCGCGAGAGCCGCGAGACTCCCGTGAACCACGAGGAGGCTCCAGCGAGGCGAATCGCCCCGCTTCTAGGCCTCGGGCAGGAGCAGAGCGCAGCGAGCGTTCGCCGCGTAATCGCGAGAATGAGCTGCTACAGGGAGCAGGGGATGGGGTTGAGAAACCCAGTTTGAGCCCTGCAGAAATAGCGGCCCTTAAAGAAGAACTGCTGCAGTTTAGCATCGGCTTATGCGAGCAGGTTAGCGGTGCAAGTTGCCGTGTAGCCCTAAGTAGCGACGACGATCGCCTGGTGTTTGCAATCACCGCTCCCGGTATTGATGAGAACCTCAGCAAGAACATGAAATTTGTGGAGGCGATCGAACATTTAATCCGCAAAAAGCCGCGTAATCTCCACCAAGATCTGCCGTTTCGGATTTTTGTGGATATTAATAACGTGCGCCAGGAACGAGAAGATCATTTAGTGGCGATGGCGAAAGACCTCTCCGATAAGGTGTTTGAGAATAAACGGCCGATTGTGCTTAACTACCGTAGTTCTTATGATCGAAAAATTATTCATATGACCCTCGATAAAGACGATCGCGTCTACACCAAGTCCATCGGTAGCGGACCAAATCGTAAATTAATGATTCTCCCCGTGCGTCAAGCCCAGAGTCAGGAAGTTGGTACCCGTTAAGCATGCAGGCCTCATTTTCGAGCGAATTTTCGCTGCACCATGACCATGAACCCATCGTTGCTTTAGCAAGTAGTCGGGGCATGGGGCCCATTGCCGTGGTGCGAGTTTCAGGCCCCCAATGCCATGGTCTACTGCTGCCTTGTTTGCAGCGCAAAGGACAGGTAAACGAAGAAAAATGGCCAGACCGCTATCTTCACTATTGCCACTTTATTGACCCCCGCTCTGGGGAGATCCTTGATGATCCCCTCGTTTGTTTTTTTAGCGGGCCGCATTCCTACACAGGGCAAGATTCTGCGGAAATTTACCTCCATGGCAGCCCTTATATAATTGAAACCCTCATTGGTATTTTGCTGCGTCAGGGATTTCGTCCTGCGGAAGCCGGGGAGTTTACCCGCCGGGCTTTTTTGCAGGGTAAGATGGATCTCAGTGCCGCCGAGGGCGTACGGGAACTACTGGCGGCCTCGTCTCATCAGCAGTGGCTTGCTGCACGGCAACTGACCTCGGGCAAGCTGCATCAGGCGATCGATGTCTTGCGGGAAGCCATGGTAGATGCCCAAGCTTGGTTGGCGGCACGCATTGATTTCCCCGATGAAAAAGAAACTTCCGCGGTTGAACTCCATGAGGTCACCAGTCGAGTGACTCGGGTCAGTACCGCAATTGACCAATTGCTTGCCACCTATAATTCGGGGCAGGTGGCCCAAGGAGGTCTTAAAGTTGCGCTGGTCGGGGAACCCAATGCTGGTAAGTCAACCCTGCTTAATACCTTGCTCAGTAAAAATCGCGCTATTGTGAGTGCCCAGCCGGGAACGACTCGGGATTACCTTGAGGAAAGTTGCTTGCTCGAGGGGCGCCTGCTGCGCTTGCTAGATACGGCAGGCCTGCGTGAGACTTCCTGTGAGATTGAGCAGGAAGGGATTAAACGCTCCCTGGAACTAGCGCGAACAGCCGAGCTGGTCTTGTTGCTGATTCCCCGTGACAGCCGCGCAGAAGTATTACGCGAGCAGATAGAGCGTCTGGAACATGCAGGCATCGCCTTTCAACTGGTGCTGACCAAGGGCGATCTGCCCCTAGAGCCAAGCCTAGAGCAAAGCTTGCAACAACTGGCTAGCTACGAGGCCATAGAAATATCCTGCCAAGGCGAACAGGGGATCGGTGCTTTAAAAGCATTTATGATTGCTCATGTTGATGGTTATGTGCAAACGGTGGAGGGTGGGGTGTGTATTAGTTCGGTGCGGCATAAAGTAGCCCTCGAGCAGGCCCAAGCAGCGCTCCAGCGTTTTTTTGCTGCCCATGCCGTCGGAGCCTATGACGAACTGCTGGCCTTTGAATTACTTGAAGCCAGCGAGGCCTTGGATTCTATCGTTGGCAAAATCGCAGCTGATGATATTTTGGGGGCAGTGTTTAGCACTTTTTGCGTGGGCAAATAACACTACAAGGTTAACCTCCTAGAGCGGAGCGGCGATGGAAGTGGAACAAAAACTGGTTGATGGTATTCCTCTAAGCTTCGCAGATGGTTTAGCACTCTACGAGCAGCCCCTCCACTACCTGGGTCGGCTAGCTCACCAGCAAAAAATCCATCGCTTTGGCGAAGGGATTAGCTATCTACGCAACTACTATATGAATTTTACTAATATTTGCCACTATGCCTGTAAATATTGTGGGTTTAGACGTAATAAACGTCAGGCCGATGCCTACACCCTGACGATCGATGCCATCGCTGCAAAACTGCAGAAAGCTCCTGAAGATATTTCGGAGGTGTGGTTTTCTAGCGGTTTAAACCGGGAGTTACCCTTTAGTTACTATACCGATCTGCTTAAAGCGGTAAAGCAAGTCCTCCCTAAGGTGCATATCAAGGCCTTTACGGCCGTAGAAATTGATTTTTTTGCCCAGACCTTTGGACAAAGTCACGAGAAAATTCTCGATGATTTATTTGCCGCAGGACTTGATCGCATTCCCGGTGGTGGAGCGGAGATTTTTGATGAGAGTGTTCGCGAAAAAATCGATATTAAAACCAAAACCAGCGACTATCTGCGGATTCATCGCCTTTGCCACGAGCGGGGGGTGCCCACCAATATCACCATGTTGTTTGGGCATATCGAAGAACGTGGTCAGCGGATAAAGCATATGCTTACCCTGCGCGATTTCCAGGAGCAAAGTGGTGGGGTGCAAGCTTTTATTCCTCTAGCTTTTCAGGATCAAAACAATCCCTTGGCAAAACAGGGAGTGAAGGGGCCATCGGCAGTAGAAATCCTTAAAACTTTAGCAATATCACGGATTCTTCTCCATAATATCGATCATGTGCAGAGCTTTTGGGTGGATACGGGCGAGGAGCTTACTCAGATAAGCTTGCATTATGGGGTTGACGATATCAACGGCACCCTGATTGAAGAAAACATTGCGCATCAATCGGGCTCGCCAACCAAAACCTATCAACCAGTCGATAATTTACAAGGCTGGATCCGCGGGGCTGGTTTTGTCCCCTGGGAACGAGATATTTACTTTAAGCCTCGGCAAAGCTCCCTGCCCTAAGATCTGGCCTTGCGAGATAATTTCCATACGTGGGATAATACGAGGATCCCTCCTCCCTACCACAAAAGGAAATACGCGTGAAAAAAAAACGCAGCAGTCCCTGGCGTCGGCTTGCCTATGCTTCGGGTGCTCTCAGCTTGTTGGTGATTTTGGCGAGTTTCTTTGTTTCTAAGTACTACCTCACCTTTTCTCGTCATCAACCCTATGATCAGCTGCCTAGTGATCTGCAGTTGCCCTTTACAGAAGTAGATTTTCCCTCGCGTATGGACCGGGTAAAAATCCATGGCTGGTTTATCCCGGGAGCTCAGCAGGCGGCTGGAAGTAGCAAAAATCAAGGGACCATACTTATAGTTCACGGGCATCACAGTAATATGGGGAAGATTGGCAAAATCAATCTGCTCAGCAATATTGCCATGCCTCTCCACCGCCAAGGCTATGGGGTGCTCCTCTTTGATTTACGTAACCATGGTCAATCGGGAGATCTCCCGCCAGTAACCCTGGGATTCTGGGAAAAAGACGATGTGCTCGGGGCGATCGATTTTCTTGACCAGCAAAGCTCCGCCTGGGGCATTGACTCCCATCGCCTTGGTATTTTTGGGGTCTCCATGGGTGGGGCGACCAGCATTTACGCGGCGGCAGCTGATCTCCAGGGCAAAAGCCCCCATATCAAAGCTGCTTTTATTGAATCTGCCTTTGCCCGTACTCGTGATCCTATCGAGCTTAAGCTTGGGATAGATGGAGTTCCTCATCTTGTGCAAAAACTGCTGCTTTTTTGGTTCTCCATTCTTCCAGAACAGGATATTTTGCAGAATAATCCCATAGAATATATTAAAGATCTTGCTATCCCTCTTTACTTTGTCCATGCCCACCAAGATCGGGAGGTTCGTCCCGAGGATGCCGAGGAGATGTATGAACGGGCTCGGCACGAGCATCCCGGCATTCCCGCAGAGCTGTGGATTTCCCCGGCAAGTGAGCATGCAGCTACGGCAGGGGAGTTGCCGGTGGAGTTTACTGAGCGCTTAGTGGGGTTCTTTAGTAAGGTTTTGTAATGCCGCTAGTTTTCTTCCTGCCGGCATTCGCCGATGCGGCATTTTGCTTGAATACGGCGGAATCGTCGTTGTAAAAAACCCAGTTGTTCTTCGAGGAGTCGTACCCCTTCACCGCCACTCAAGCTGAGCTCGACCCGACGGTTGCGAGCGAGGC
>JAHFAI010000011.1:44569-48002 GCA_023250635.1 Deltaproteobacteria bacterium
AGGCTAACCTCTGCGAGAGAAGCCTCAATGGGATCTGTAGCGGAAAGGGAGTGAATATCGACCATGTTTGCTGCCAGCCCTGCCTGGAGCAGCACTTCAAGAATGGTAGCGGCGCGACTTTTCGAGAGTTTCGTATTTTCTTCGACACTGCCACGTACGTCAGTATGGCTGGTTATTTGTAATTTTTCCCAGTTTTTTTTGTTTTCAGTCAGGTACTTGCTGAGCTCAGTGAGATAGTCGCGGGTATAGTTGGGGAGCTTGAAGGAAGCGGTAGGAAAATAAATAACCCCCAAGCTGACAAAGTAATGATCACGATATTTCGTGACCTGCTTGACTTTTTCGAGGTAATGAGTGGTGGTATGGATCTCGCGATGATGAGCTTTGTTGAGCGGGATCCCTAAATTGAGAAAACCTTGGGTGACGATCACGGTGCGATCAAGGAGGGAAATATCTTGTACTACCTGGAGGCCTCCTTGCCAGATGCTGTCGTTGTCTTGGCTTATGTGCATCAGTATTTCTCCGCCTGCCATCAGGGTATAGGCGACTTCGTCGGCACTAGCGACGGAAAAGCTCGTATCAGAACCGAAAAGCACCTGAAAGACCGGTCCGATCTGTATTCCCGCAGGTAAATGTATTCTCGTCGCCAGGCTAAGGTCGCCAAAGCTCGTGCTAATGGTCTCTTGGGGGTCACCAAAGACAGGGCCAGTATTCGGATCAGCACGGACCACATCAATATTGTTCGCTTGCCAGCCAAGGGCGAGGGAAAGGGTAAAGCGAGGCCAGGCGAGATTAAGGGCTGAACCTAAGCCCAGGGAATAGCCCTGATAGAGGCTTTCTTTCAACTTAGTATCGTTGCGTAAGAAGACTCCTGCAGATTTTACACCAGCAAAGAGGCTGACTAAGGGGTAATGCTGGGGAAGATTTTCGAGATTATGAGCTAATTCTGGGGCTTTAAAGGTGCTGCCCGTTTCAGCGGGCTTTGCGGTATCGGTCGCAGGCGTCTGTTCTTGCCCGAAGGTAAGCGTAGCAGCGGTAACCAGCAGCAGGAGGCTGAGTGAGAGAACTAGCTTTTTCACGGATGTAACCCCTAGGCGATTTACCTAAGGATACCTTTTTTTATGGCGAAGTTCTACTCCTCGTCAGGTGCTATTTTTTGCTGCTTGCTGTTTCAAGTTGTTTGCGAACGTCGTGGATAAGGTCTCGTCCGGCAAGAGCTTCGACCAGCTTTACTTTTTGATCTTCGTACATCTTCCCCCACCAGTCATGGCAGAGTAGCCCTTTGGCAAAGCGAGGAGTATAGTATGGTTTTTGTCCGTCGGGTGAGCGTAGCTTCAAGCCATCACGGTTATAGACGAGATCGCCGAGGATGAGATGAAAATGCTGAATTAAGCCTGCGCTAGTCATTCTGCCGATAAAATAAAGATCTTTAGCAATAAGAATATCCTGGTCTTTCGTAGTGGCGAGTTCGCGCATTTCTTTGCTGTGATGTAGATCACGGAGGTGGTCGCGCAGTGTCTGCCACTTACTACGCAGCTCTTGGCTGTCGAGGGTTCTTGGTTTTTCTAAGGGTTTGGTATGGATGAGCTCTTCGGGAGATTGATTAGCTAAAAGGGGTGTGAAGGGCATAGATAATGCAAATAAATAGCAGAGAGCAATAGGTGGCAATTTCGTACACCATAGGTGTTTCATGATTGGTCTCCGTTTGAGGTGTTGTTGGTTGAGGTCTATTTTTTTTAACTGTTGTTAGATTTAAATGAAACCCCTTATTTTGGATTTGGCAAATAAGTAAAATCCCGACTATATTCATTGCAAATAGCAATTATTTTAGTTGGAAAGGCCAGATTATGCTGCAGTATGCAAGAATAGTTATGGTCGCTGCTTCATTACTACATATGGTGTGTTTCTCTATTCAGGGAAGCGCAGAGCAGGTCTTAGTGCAAGAAGAACAAGCGGTAATAAAAGTACATCCTACCTTTAATGCTCTCAAGAAAACATTTTTACGAATGATAACTTTTAGCTATTCAGCGGCGAATCATTTTCATTTTCCTTGGGGATATCATAAGACCCCCAAAGAAATTTTTGATAAGGACTTTGGCAGCCAATTGCATGACCTTAACAAGGACTGGGAGGTGGTTTTTTTTGAAGGAAAAGTAGGGATCGATAGCAAGATGCCCTGGCATCAGAAGGTGTTTGCAGATATTCGTGAGCGCGTCGACAAAACAGGGTTCATTGCTTATCATCGTTATTTTAATATTGCGGCTGTTGTTCTCCATGGCTCTCATAGTCAGGAATGTTGGAAAACAAATTTTGATTTTGATGCTGAAGACGGTTCTTTAACTGGGCATCGAGGTTTGTTGCATCGGGGTTTTGCCCTCAAATATGCAAGTATGCGGGCCAGCTATCATACGGCTCTTGATCAGGTTCTTGATACCATGGCAGCTCGGGGTGAGAGGCAGACTCTGCAGCTCTATTTTTTGGGGCACAGTCAAGGAGCTGCTTTGGGGCAATTAGCAATAGCTGATCTCAGTAGTCGAGCTGCGGCAATGCGTCAGGAAAAAACTCTCTTCGCTGCCGGTTGGTTTCTCTCTTCGCCGGTAGTCTGTCTCGATGAGACCAGCTGGTCTTTTATTCAGGAAGTAGTTGGTCGCACCAATATAATCCTCCAGGATTGTGACTGGGATCTCACCCAGAAGAATTTTTCTCTCTGGTTTCAAAAAGCTTCGGAGGTACTCCAAGGGGGGATATGGAATACTGCACGGGAAAAATTGCGGGAGTTACTTGGGGCAAAATCCTACGAAATTGGGGTCCATGTGAAGCAAAGAGATCTTAAGAAAGCTCGAGGAGTTGCGGCGATGGTGATAGGAGTTCTCTCGCTCCCCTTTACGCTGCTGCACGTGGTCGCCCACGCTCATTTTGGGGAGAAAAACGCCTATGGCGATTATTTCTTTAGGGAAGAAATGGTCGATGCCGAGGCCTTTAGCAATTGAGTTGTAAGCCCCCCTGCCCTTGCAAAAATGTGAGCGAAGGACGAAAAACGAGCTCTCTTTAGGCATTACCTTTGGCGTGATTCTGATCTTCGCCAAGCCCTTTGCCATTAGTCATGGGACAGGTGCTGAGTAGTTAGGCGCTGGCGCGAAAGCGCCAGCGCCGTGTCCTGACGAACGCAGTGAGGAAGGATCTGTCACATAACATCCGGATATCACGTGACAGATCCTTCGTCGCTTTGCTCCTCAGGACACGTCGCGGCACGAAATATGCTATTTCGCGCCAGCGACTAGTTAGATTTTGCTGAAAAATGGCGTCGTGAGGCCTATTTGTGCGACCGGCATGATCGATGACTAGCTGGTGAAAATCCAGACATGGTCTTGAGAGGAAGTAACATGTAGGTGAAGGCAAGGGTGCTCGAAGAAACAAGTAGGAAGAGCGGAATCTC
>JAHFAI010000082.1 GCA_023250635.1 Deltaproteobacteria bacterium
AGCTGTCGAAGCTACTCCAGGTGACTGGCTGCCATGGACCTACCAGGCATCCCTCGCAAAGCTTTCTCCCTTCAGTGCGTGAATTATTTTATCAAATTTATGACTACCGACGGGACACCAATTCAGCCGCTGACCTATGTTTTTTGGGAGAGCTCGTTTTTCGTCCTTCGCTCACCTCTTTGCAAGGGCAGGGGGCTTAGGTGGGGTCAAATTTTATCCGCTTCCAGCGGATGGAATTTGATGCCACCGTAAGCCTCCTGCCATGCTGGGGGTGGCGAGGAGCGAAATCCACAAGGGGCCGGTGATGGGCTTCTCCCTAGCCTTTGAAATTTTCTGGCAGCGACCGACAGGTATAAGCTAATCACCATCTTTGTAGCCCCTACTAGCGTTTGATCATGATAGCTGCCATTAACGTTTCGACAATGCTATGAAGATTCCGGCTTTGTTGATTGAGGAGGGTGCTGGCTTCAGCCGTTTGCTGCGCCATAGCAAGATTGTGGTGAGTCGCCTTATCGATAGCAGTCAGCGAGCCATTCAATTGGCTGATCGCTCGTTGTTGCTCTTGGGAGGTTTGCAAAATCTGTCCAGCACTTTCGATGACTGAGTGGGAGGAGTTTGATATCTCCTTCAAGATTTCACCAGTTTCTTGTACTAACTGATTACCGTTGCTGACCCGTTCACGGTTTTCTTTGGCAATAACCTGAGCAGCTTCCTTGGTTTGGGTAACCATATGGGAGATTTCCTTAGAGGCAGCCCCGCTCATCTGGGCGAGTTTGCCGACCTCCTGAGCGATTACCGCAAAACCACGACCGTGCTCGCCAGCCCGCTCGGCTTCGACGGCAGTGTTAAACGACAAGAGTTTTGTTTGGAAAACAATTTCATCGATAATACGGGTTTTTTCGCCGATATCTTCAATAATCGCGACTAACTGTTGAATACGATCATTACTTTCGGTGATCTTGTTCATAGAATCGACCAGGGAGTTCATCGAAGTTTCGGCCTTAGCGGCAATCAAACTTATCTTTTGGGAAAGTTCGTTCGATGATTCTACCCGGGTGAGATTCTCGCGGGTTATTTCTTCGTTGCGTTCTACGGAATTAGCAGCAGCGCTCACCGTAGCGGTTTGTTCATGGGCTATTTTCTCGAGGGTGCTACTGCTGGCAATTAAATTATCAGAAGCGCTGCCTACCTCCTGCGAGGAATGATGGAGGGTGGTGATCGAGCTGTTGATATGACGGATAACGGTGGTCGAGGAACGCCAAATACTCAGCAATACAAAGAGGCCCCAAAGCAGAGAAAAAAGGGCGATGGCGATGATCAGCTCGATCGTGTATTTTTCTTCGTTGAGAGTGGCAGTGGTCGTGTTATGTACTTCATCCTGAAGGCTAGTTAAAAACTCGATTACTTTGTTGCCGAGTTGTTCTGATTCAAGGGTGCAACGCTCCATCAGCGGGGTCACTTCGCTGAGTTGCATGCTGGCATTTTGGGCCAGTTGCACAATCAGGCGATCGCAGTTATCGATAAAGACCTGGTGCTGCTGTTTTATATCACCCATGTCCCGTTGCAGCTTAGCAAGGAATTGTCCTTCGCCAGCGGCGTTAGGATTGACCTCAGCCTCGCCTAAATACTCGCTGGCCGAGGCGATTACTTTTTTTATCCGCCCATCAAAGCTCAAAAACATTTCGCGATCAGGGTTGGCGCGGGTCCTCAGATAGCGTTCAAAGAAGACCTTTTGCTCGCTTTGTTGCTCAGTAATTTGGGTAATATAGGAAATAACCGGGAGCTTGGTTTTGGCCAGTTGTTCGAGTTCGCCACTGATAGTACGGAGATTATAAATACTAAAATAGGAGAGCAGCGAATAAACGAGAAACAAGGAAAAAACACCACCGAGCATCAAGAGCATTTTGCCATGGAGGGTGAGGTGAAAGCGGGCATTTATTTGCTGTAGTAGGATCAATAGGGCTATAAAAATCCCGAGGCAAATACCACCAAGCTCCAGGGGGGAGAGGTGATTGCTTTCTGCTTTTTGGTTGCTGGTGTCTTTGCTGATAATTTGGATGGTGGCTCCGCTCGCCGCCGCGACGGGAGCTGCGGCAAGGGCAGCAGAGCTCGTGGTAAGAGAAAGCATCGCCTGGGGAAGGGCGCCAAGGCCGCAGCACAGGCTGAGCAAAATAAGGATAGTCGTGATAGCTGCTATTCGGGCTTTCATGGCTGCATCCCCTGCCTATTCATGGGAAAAAATCCACGTCGGGGGTATCGGCCTAAGAAAGGAAAAGCTGAGGAAAAAATCCACAAAACTTACTAAAAGCCATAATGTTAAGGACTTGTTTAAGTTAATTTAAGCGCAAAAACCAAATATGAGGTGGGGCGTTGACAAAAAGTATGAATTCAATTTATACCCGGCAGAGTTGGAATAGTTCTAAGGTCTTACTTGTTTTCTTACTCTAGTCGAGAATTTCCCATGCGTTTCATGACAATATTTTCCCTGGCGTTCAGTAGCCATTGTGCTCTTGCCAGTAGCGATGAGCCCAAGCTTCCTTTTAACTATGGACAACTATTAGGCCAACGTGCTGCTGAGATTCAGCAACAGGCTAAGTTTAAGCAATGGGCGCCACCAGCTTGGCCTAAGCATTTGCGTTATTATGAAGGGGTTTTCATTAGTTCCACGGATCTCTATAGTGAGCTCTTTGATGCCCATAAAAAAGTAAATTGTGAAGCCTTTGTACGCAGGTTTTACGCGCCTCCCTCTGCTACTACTAAGGCCTTGCCATCAGGAACCGTAGGTCTCGATTGGAGCTTGGGGGATCTCGCGGAAGATTCTGCCAAAAAACCGCGATATTTTTTGGTGGGAGGCACTCGAGAGGAGTTTTTTCCATTTTTACCTAAGCAGCGCTGTTCGGATAAATTGCTTTTACAAGAAATAGATAGTGAAATTGGTCTCGGCGTTTTCGTGAAAGACCAGCAGAGTTTTGGCAAAGGTGATTATATCGCAGCTTTTTCTGGAAAATACCGAGAGAATGGTGCCGATAAAGCCAGCGATTACAGTCGGGCTTTTACCGAGAGAAAATTCGAATATTTGCTTGATTATCATGAGGGCGGTAATTTAACCCGCTTTATCAATCATAGCTATGAGCCCAATGTGGAATGGGTGCTGACGAACGGAGATGATGAAAAGCCGCCGATAATGGAGATTCGCGCCTTGCGGCCGATTGCGGCAGGGGAGCAGCTTACTCTCGACTATGGTAACCGCTACTGGTCTGATCGTCATTACCGCCCTCGGGGCTTTAAAGGAGAAACGCGAATTTTTTTCGATGCTCTGAATGTAAACAGCGTTTATCTCAATCTGAGCAGTGGGGGAACATTAAGCGGACGTGAAAGTAACGGTACCGTTACGGTTATCGACCCTATTCTGGTAACTTCTGTGGATGAGGTGGCATCCTTTGCTGATTCTGAGGGTGCCTGGCAAAGTACGGTGGTCAAAGCCAATCATGCCGATGGGAGCTTTCGGCTCTTTCATCTTATGGTGCTTCGTTCTCCCAGTGCAAGCGTTCCGGGCCTTTGGCAGCATGTGGAAACTATTTGTTGTCATCGCCAATTTTTACTGAACAATACAGAGCAGAAGGAGTTGCTGAAATTTTTTATCCTCAACATCATGGCGTGGCAAAAGCAATCTCCGTTACCTTGTTATACTATGCAAAAAATTCTGACGGAGGCCTTGCCAGGATTTTTTTATTTTATTCCCAGCCTTGGTGATGATTTTCTCTTGTCGGTGGCCCGCCATCTCCAAAGGGCGGTTATTCCCGGAGAATTACTGGAAGTTCTTGATGATAAGTTGAGGAGTCTAGAGAGAGGCTCGCCAGTGGCTAGTCTTTATCTCGATGAGGAAGAGGAGGAAGAAGAAGAAGATACTGATATGCCGCTTTTGGAACCCTTATCTGCCACTAGTTCGCCAGTAAAAGCCAAATTTTTTCGAGGTAAGTAGTATTTTGGGGGACACCAACAGAAACATTCATGGGTAATTTTCCGTTGGGAAAACCACCAGTTTCGATTACGGTGAGTGTCCCCAAAACTCTTATTTTCCTCTCACATGATCTTGCTATCTTAGCTTAATAAGTAAGCAACGTTATTTTACTCATTTTGAGGGGGCATACATGTATAGCAAGCAGCTTGCCATGTGTCTTGGCTGTGCTTCATTCTTACTAAGCAGTCTTGCCTCTGCTAGTCAAGAGCCTGAAAAAAAAACAGGCACTCCGGCTGCTGCTGTCAGCAGTGAAATACCGGCAGGGCAAGCAAGCAAAATAAATACCACGACCTTACCGTTTATAAATTTTGAATTCGCAACCTGGACGGCCGATTATGTAGAAGCGGATTTTCAAGAAGATTTTTTACAATTTGTTAATAATTACCTTTCTTTTAAAGGCTGGAAATTCAGTGAGCAGGAACTGAAAAAACGGTTTTTCCCCTATCTCTATCGTTTTCGAATAATCTCTGACATGCTTGATCAAATCAGAGACAGCGCTGCTAAGCTTGCTATGGTACGCCGTGCAGCCGTCGATCCCCGGGAGGTAAACAACGTTGGTTGCTTCACTCAGACCTATAGTCTTGACGGTGAATGGTCGATGCTGGATAGCCGTTTTTGGCTGCTCCGCAAGGTAAATACGATGGAATACGAGGTGTTCCAGGGGCTTCGGGCTATGGATATCAACCGTATTTATCGGGTGATCGATGCGTACCATCAGTCTACCAACGAACTCTATAGCTCTTTGCAAACAATATTTCAGAACGAAATAAGAAGAGCCCCTGCTTTTTTGACGAGTGTAACCACTCTCTTTATCCCGTGACAAACCCAAGAGGTTGTATTCCATGAATTCTTGCTTTAATCGCCTAGCTTCGCTGCTCTTGCTTCTATTTTTTTCCGCGTCAAGCTTTGCGCTGGCATCTCCCGCACTGAGACAATGGGCTGAAGAATGTGCTGAGTTGAAGCCGGAGGAAAAACGCCCGTACCTCGACTTTGTTGAGGCGTATCTTGCCTACAAAAACTGGCAGTACAGCGAGAGCGAGCTCCTGCTGCGCGCGGGGCGTTATCTCAATGCCTATCGTCAGCTCGAAGTCCTGATCCATAAAATAGGCGGTGCTGCTGCGCAGCTGATGGTGCTCAGACGGCTTGCGGAAGATTCCGCGGGGGGACCCTATTCTTTGGGGACCACCTCATACGGTGTTGAGCTCAGCAGTGGGCTCTGCTCGGTTGGCGGTAGTGTCGGGCTTGGCCTAGGAGTGAGAGAGGCCCTCGGTTTTTATGTGCAACCCTGCCTCACGCTGTCCACTTCCCACGGCTTTGTTTATGGTGCTGGCATTGGCTTAACCCGGTGGGAGGAACATCACGATGCTAAACAAGCTGGAAGCGAAGACTCTGCTGGCGATGTTTGTCACTATCAAGTCTGTAGCGACGAAGAGCAGCGAGCTTTAGGGCAGGTGTCGGTGTTTGGTCTTAGTACAGGAGAAGCGAACGATTCACCCTATAAGCAGCAGCCGCATTTCACCAAAAAAAGCACGTATCTTGGTGGGCTGTTTTATCTAAATTTTAGCGAAACCGTGCGGCATCTACCCCTAGGGCCAAAATCGCGTTTTTTGAGTTGGCGTTGGCGTAGTCTGCAATGGCTTAATAAGCGTGAGCAGGAGTTGCTGGTGAGTTTGCGTAATCTCGATCTTCGCCATGCTGAGCAGCTTATTCCCGAGTATATCTATGAAGCGTATAAGCTCTATACTTCGCTGAAGTTCCGGGGGAATATCCCCCAAGAGCTTAGAGATTATCCTCTTCCTGATCTTGCTTCGCTCTATTGCTTAGCTGGTCGGTAGGCAGAGAAAAATGACTGCCAATGCACTCCTTTCAGTTTTCCTTGAAGAAACTCCCGTGCAGTGGGATCAGCAGGTAGAGTAAGATTAAGAGCAAAAACCCTGGCATCACTAAAGAGGAAACCCTGCCCGACAGTGGTAACCTTACTTAAAGCACTGAGATCAAGGCTTCTAAGACTGTCGCAGCAAGTGAGGAAGTAGTCCCCAATAGTGCTAACCTCGCTTAAAGCACTGAGATCAAGGCTTGCGAGACGGTTAGATCCCGAGAGGAATGACTTTCCAATAACGGTGAGCTTGCTTAGAGCAGTGAGATCCAGACTGCTGAGACTAGTGCAAGCAGCGAGGAAGTTGCCACCAATAACGGTGACTTTGCTTAGAGCGCTGAGATCCAGACTGCTGAGACTAGTGCAAGCATAGAGGAAATCGTCCCCAATAGCGGTGACTTTGCTTAGAGCAGTGAGATCCAGGCTGCTGAGGCTATTGCAGTGAATGAGGAAATCGTCCCCAATAGCGGTGACTTTGCTGAGAGCGCTGAGATCCAGGCTTCTGAGATTTTTACAACCATAGAGGAAGTGATCCCCAATAGTACTGATCTGGCTACCTTCAATTGCTAGCTTAAAAACGCTGTTTGGTACAAGAAATAACGGCATGTGAATCGCTGTTTTATCTTCATAATCGAGAATCAGTGTCAGAGTGGGATTGCTGGTAAAAATATTCTCAACGTCTCTCCGCCTGGAGTACTCCGCTATTTCATCAGCGGTTACCCGAATAGAGGCTTGCTGAATTGCTCTACCTTGAGTATGTAAAACCAAGCTGTTTTTTAAAGAAAGCGTCGTATCTTTAAAAGCGCTTTGAAAAGCCTTACCAGAGTCTAGTTGCTTATTTGCTACGGCCTGGTCTAGCGCATCTTTAAAGGCATAAGCTTTTACGGGATTAGCCGCTATGGCGAAGAGATAGATAGTATATATATTTTCGCTTGCAAAAGACAGATTAGCTGTATCCAAAACAAATGCTGCCAGCGAGGGAAGAAAAGCATCCCAGGCATTTTTATGTTTATTAAGTTCCATAAAACAGGCTATCTTTATGCTGGCGCGGGTCAACTGGGGAACGATTGCGGTAGCAGGGTTACTGTCAAAATCCACCAACCATTGCATCAAGATGGCGATGTCAAGCATGGTGCAGTCGTGGGATACCGTATGCAAGGCAATGGAGGGACGAGCATCGAGATCATCAATCATCAGATCATTAACTATTGCTAAGTATCTTTTGGCTATTTCTGCAGAAATCACCACCTGCCCATCGTTTGCTACAAAAGTAAGCCAACCCTCGCCGGAGGCGATCGTCCCGATAGTTCGAGATGGAGCATCCGCAAGTGGGCGATCAGCTCCGTGAAGGTGTGAGCTGAAAGCAAGAAAAAATAAGCAGGTAAAAAATGACCGCATTGGTGAAACTCCTTTATGAGATTCTGGCTGAGAGGTGACTACTTAGTCGCTGGCGCGAAATAGCATATTTCGTGCCGCGACGTGTCCTGAGGAGCAAAGCGACGAAGGATCTGTCACGTGATATCCGGATGTTATGTGAAAGATCCTTCCTCACTGCGTTCGTCAGGACACGGCGCTGGCGCTTTCGCGCCAGCGCCTACTTAAAAGCAATAAGCATGCCAGCAATATGATCGTGTAATATCAACATGTTACTGCAGCGGTTGTCACTAGTGTGGTCATCATCGGCGAAAGTTTAGACACTTTAAACGTTACTGTAGGGTGGACCTCATTACGAGCGGCAAAAACAGCTAGTGCTATGATCATTCACCATGCCGACCGCCTGCATATGCGCATAGATAATGGTGGAGCCCACAAACTTAAATCCGCGTTTTTTGAGGTCTTTGCTCCAGGCATCGGATTCGGGTGAGGTAGCGGGAATATCTGTGGGGTTTTTGTAGCTATTTTTCAGCGTTTTCCCGCCGACAAATGCCCAGCAATATGCATCAAAACTGCCAAATTCTTTTTGAATCTCCACAAACAAACGCGCATTGTTAATTGCTGCCGCAATTTTGAGGCGATTGCGGATAATCCCAGGATTGGCCAGCAAGGCAGCTATTTTTCGTTCATCAAAGCGTCCGACTTTTTCGGGATCAAATTGGGCAAAGGCTTGGCGATAGCCTTCGCGTTTCTTCAGCACGGTGGACCAACTGAGGCCGGCTTGGGCGCTTTCTAAGATAAGAAACTCAAAATGTTGGCGATCCTCATGGATCGGCCGTCCCCATTCTTTATCGTGATAAGCGATCATCAAGGGATCGTTTCCCACCCAGGCACAGCGTTGTTTATCGCGACTCTTGCTCATCTGCTTCCCTCTTAAACCCAAGTACGCCCCATTCCCCAGAGACACGATGCTGGAACAGCACGCCAAAGGCAGGGCTATACTTCGGCCAAAGTACACGAATTCTGCTACCCTTGAAATAAGGTTTTGGTGGATCGCTTTATTATTCGCGGTTATAAGCACTATTCAAACTTTTCCACCGAGAATAAACCATGCCTAAGCACAATTTCCCCTCAATCCCTAGAACGGTGACGCTCTTTTGGTATGTCTTGTTTCTGGCCTTCTCCCCCGCCCAAGCCGCTGCTGCTGCTTCGCAACAAACAGATTTCGCTGATACTGCTCGCGTCACTATCAAGGAAAACCCAAAGGGACTTTCCGTAAAAAATCGCTGCTACTCGGCTCTTTACGCGAGCTCGCAGTTTTGTCACACGCTCAAACAAACCTACAGCCCAGAAATTGCCGCCCACAAATGCCGTCTTATCTCCGAGATTTTTAAAGATACCCTCAAGCTCGGCGCCGTAGGTGGAGGCAGCTATTATTTACTTACCGCGACTAGCAATGATGAGGCAGCAAAACCAGCTCCTTCAGCTCGAGGTAGTGATTTTTTGATAGGCACCCTGGT
Organism: Deltaproteobacteria bacterium; assembly: GCA_023250635.1. Taxonomy (GTDB): domain Bacteria; phylum Bdellovibrionota_B; class Oligoflexia; order Oligoflexales; family Bog-1112; genus JAHFAI01. Next base: position 8,792 of record JAHFAI010000082.1, read on the forward strand.
CGCTGGGGTTATGCAGAAAACAGTCGGTAATCTCGGCAACAATCTCGTACTCTTGCTATGCCCACGTTTGGCCAATTCAACCTTTACCAAGGTGGTGGAATATCAAGGAGAATTCGAACGAGTTGCACCGTATGTTTCCCAGGAGATGCGTGAGTGGATAGAAGCAAGCCTTGAGCGTTATCGCTTTATTGCCATGTATTGGGGATTCAATAATAAAGAACTTGAAACTGCTATCGATATGGCCTTGAAGTTACCTATTCTGCCTAAAAAAATCACCCTCAAAGGCAACGAAAAGCTCCGTTTACTCCTCAGTTCTTACTCAAATGAGGTAAGAAAAAAGCTCGCCACTTTTGCTAATGAAGTAGCCCAAGCCTCCCAGCATCCCAACCCCCAGCGACGCGTAGCCCCCTTGATGATGGTGGGTCCCCCGGGCACGGGAAAAACCCATTTAATACGCGAATTCGCCGCGTGTATGGAGCTGCCCTTTTTTGTCGCCCAGCCTGCCCACTATGCTGACTTGTCGGGCACTAACATGTGGAGCCAGAACCCCGAAAAAGGGCTTATTCTCGATTTTCTCTTGGCCTGCCAACGGTTCCCAGGATCTCCAGCCAATGGTTTTATTGTCTTTGACGAAATCGATAAGGTATTTAAACGCAGTAAAAACGGCAATTTTCTCCATACGAATGCACTGCCTATGCTGACTCTGCTCTATGGCTTACTCGAGACCCAAACAACGACGATGCCAATCAAATTTTTTGATAGTGCTGGCGTGAAATGTGTGCATCCCATCGTCATTCTGGTAGTCAATGAGGAACTGAAAGATGTTCTCGACGCTAAGATTAGCTCTTCTTTAGGAGAACGCTTTGTTACCATTAAAAACAAAGGATTTTCTAAAGAAGCAAAGCTACAGATTGTCAAAGAGCGCATAGCTTTATTTCTAAGAGATCTTCCCCCAGAAACACGAGAAGAGATCAGCATCGATGAAGCGATCATCGAAGAAATTATAGCCAAGGACGGTTCCCCTGGAGTCCGACAATTGCTGATTGTCCTCAATCAATATTTATCAACACTCTCCAATCATGAAGAAATTGAAATGCTTGCCGGAGGAACGGTACAGTTTGAAGTGAATGAGGCCTATGCTTCGATTGCTGAAAACTGTGCACCTGCTGCCGATAGTACCTCTAGCAACGAGCAAACATCAAACGCAGAATGAATGTGTCCCGTCCATAGCCATACGTGAATAATTTGGCTCTTCCGTAGTTTTTGTGGGCCCAATATCAAGTAGTCAATGCAGGCAATTACCTCGATCGGATAAGTTGGGTAGCTTTCAATTCCGGGTCTTTTGCTGCAAACACCCAAAGGTATGCCCGTATCTTTGCTAAGCCTAGGAGAAAAACTTCTTTAAACCTTCCTGCCAAGGATACACCCACAGGGAATTAATTTTGCGGGTATGAGTTTCGTTGCAGAAGCAAACGGCATCGACGTCACCTAGATCCTTAGTAAGGTGAGCAAGGGTTTTTAAACTTATTTCATCCAGCGAGGAGGCGCTTTTAATCTCAATACATAAGAGCTTCTTTCCAGGGCGCTCCACCAGTAAGTCTATTTCAGCATCATCTTTGGTGCGCAAGTATGAAAAGCGGAAATTAAGGCGCTTATAAGCAGCAAGCTTGATGCATTCTAAAATTATAAAATGCTCAAAACTAGCGCCATAGGCGCTGGTTCGTGCTACTAAAGGCGCGGGAAGATGATAGGCAAGCGCCCGTGAAACTCCGCAGTCGAAGAAGTAAAATTTGGGCTTTTGGCTTAGGCGCTTGCGAAAGGAATGTTGGTAAGGTTCCAACATGAATCCGATCAGGGTGTCCTCAAGCAGCGAAAAATATGAACGCACCGTCTTATCGTCAACACCCACATCACGAGCAATATGGGCAACGTTAATAATTTTGCCATTTGCCTGAGCGGCTACCTCAAGAAATCTCCTGAAGGGGTCCATTAATCTCACTAATTGTTCCGCAAAAATTTCTTCTTTAAGATAGGAATGGGCATAGGCCATTAAGAAATCAGTTTTGTCATTCTCGCTGGTAAATTCAAATAGTTTTGGCAGGAGACCAAACTGTAGGGCTTCATCCAAATTAAAGCGGGTTCCAAGTTCAAATACCGACAAGGGATACAGGTGATAAACAAAGGCTCGCCCAGCAAGTAAGTTGGCACCACCACGTTTAAGTTTGCGTGCACTTGAGCCAGTGAGAATAAAGCGTTTTGATTTTTCCTCAATAAGTTGATGCACCACGTCAAGCAGCTTTGGTATCTTTTGAATCTCATCGACAACCACCGTATCTACGCTCTCAGGGAGAGCGTGCACCATTTCAGCAAGAAGATCAGGGTTTCTCCTTAGATCAGCTTCAAGCTTTGAGCTCAGAAGGTCTAAAAATAAGGTTTTGGCGGAGTCTAACTCTGTTTTAAGGAGGGTGCTCTTACCCGTCCCTCGTGCCCCAAATAATAAAATACTCTGTGTTTTCGATAAGTTAACAAGCCTGGGGAACATGCTTTCTCCATAAATAGAGTGTAGTCCTATTTTGTACGCCATTTATGGAGTATTGTCAACTAATTTGCTTTCGGCTGATAGATACTATGATTGGCGGGCCGGTCTGAGGGCTACTACCATATTCCTGCCCGAAGCACGATCATTCTCGTCTTATAGCTTTGACGATGGCGATGGCAGAAAATTTCAAAAGCTAGGGAGAAACCCATCACCAGCCTTGTGGATTTCGCTCCTCGCCACCCCCAGCATGGCAGGGGCTGAGGTGGCATCAAATTCCATCCCCTCGAAGGGGATAAAATTTGACCCCACCTCAGCCCCTGCCCTTGCAAAGAGGTGAGCGAAGGACGAAAAACGAGCTCTCCCAAAAAACAAAGGTCAGGGTA
>JAHFAI010000083.1 GCA_023250635.1 Deltaproteobacteria bacterium
GCTCACCTCTTTGCAAGGGCAGGGGGCTTAGGTGGGGTCAAATTTTATCCGCTTCGAGCGGATGGAATTTGATGCCACCGTAAGCCTCCTGCCATGCTGGGGGTGGCGAGGAGCGAAATCAACAAGGCTGGTGGTAGTAGACAGAAATTTGACTGATATCGGTTTAGGAACACGCCCTACTTTTCCGTCTTTTTACAACACGGGTTGTAAACATTTTTAATATACCAAGTTAAAGCGTTGGTTATTTTATCTGGAATTTCTTTAACCAACTTATGAAAAGTATCAATATTCACCTTTTTTAGTTCATATGCGCTCTTTTCGGCCTCTATATAACTTTTGACATGCTTTTCCAACATTCGAAGCTCATCGAGAGAGTTCTTAGCGTCAGATTCGCACCAATCGGAAAGATTTTTATTGCCTTCTTCTGTGGTTTTTGCATGTCGCTTATCTGTAGGCAAATAGGATATGCAGACCAGCGCCTGGGCGAGGCCCGATGTTCCCGTGGCGGGCGACTGAGCCAGTGCTTCTGTTCTTAATGAGACAACCATACTCATCAAAATAACCAAGCCAAAATTTATTAGAATCCTGGTATTTTTCATCTGTATCTCCTGGATTGACGGTGGTTTTTACCAGCTAATTTAGCGTATCTCACTATTTAGGATACAGGTAAATCAAGAATTTATCTATATTGAGGCCTCAAAGTTGGGCATTTAGGGTACACTCGGCGAAACCTTTTTAGTAATTTTCCCGGCGTTGTTGACACCCACCGAGACCTTTATTGGTGATTTTCCCGTTAGAAAAACTATCAATTTCGATTACGGTGAGTGTCCCTAAATCGCTAAATCAGCGAGGACGTTTAACGAGAGCCCCGCTGGAGGAGATAGCCAGCATAAGCGCAGTATTTTCCTCAAAAAAAGCAGCGAGATTGCCGTAGCGACTGCGGGCCTGGTAAGCCCAGAATAATTGGCGCCGGGGAAAACGATGCCCAAGCATCATTTCGAGCACTTCTACTTCCTCGCTGCTTAGCTTTGCCTCGCTCTCCATTTCCAGCCAGGTGCGAATCTTCTGCCGTAACGTGTCATCTAACTTACCGTGTTTTTCCCGCGCCTGGTGCAGATCTATTTCCTGGGTCTCGTGTTCAAACATTTCCAGATATTCGTCCCAGTGGTGGGCGAGGAGCAGCAACGACGCTAAACGTCGCCCAAAATGGTGGATGATCAGCAGGGTTTGATCCACGGGATGCTGGGCCACCAGCTCTTGGCTGGCGTGGCGTTCGCCGGCCTCTTTGCCTTCTGCAGGCTCTTGATACTGACAAAAGGCATTGAGCAAACGCTGCCAGGTTGGAGTGGAGATTCTGCCCACCACCGCTGATTCATGGTCTTGGGCGTCGGCACCTTCGTTTGCCGAATCTTCGTCGAGAGGGTCTTCGAGGTTCTTAAAAGCCAAGATTTTTTGCGGAGTACGGGGTTTTTTGGTACTGCGTTTAACCAGCGTATTTTTTCCCTGGGGAATGGAGCTGAGCTTCCAAGCCTCACCAGGCAGTTCTAGTTGCAAGAGAGGGCTTGAGGCTTCACCAACGATGCTTATCAGCCGCAGTTTTGTCAGGTGCTCTACTCCTTGGCTGATTTCACCTGTGCTCAAGCCCAGCAGGCGAGCGAGTTCGTCGTGGTGATGGGCCACGTTCTCGTGGCCGGTAAATGCCTCATTAAAGAGGTACAGGAGGACACTGTACTCACTGGAGCTGAGTTTCAGTGTGGCCAGGGTTTTAAAGCCCCCTTTGCTGGTAAATTCTTGAAGGAGCTTTTGGGTAAACGATGATGGCTTCATAACTGGTGATCCTGTTAAGGCGCACGAGGGCGAAAGCTTGGTGTGCTTGCTCAGCTGCTCATGATGGCGAGCACCTGACCTGCTTGCACGCGATCCCCTGCTGCTACATTTATGGCGGTAATAGTTCCGCTGCGGCTAGCACGGACATCAAACTCCATTTTCATAGACTCAAGGATAAACAGTGATTCATCCTGAGTCACTTGACTAGCCACCGTGGTAGATACTTTTACTATAGTACCAGGAACTGGGGCCACAAGCTGCCCCTCTCCCGGGGAAGAATGGCGATCGTCCTCCCAGGTTTTACGGGCGAGCAGTGATGCTCGATGATATTCGTAACCGCGCCAGAGTAGGCAGAGATGCTGCCCGGCATGGCTGCGCCAATGGACGGCCTGCCACGGTTCGCTGTTTATCCCCTCTGCTCCATAGACACCATACAGCTGGGTGATCAGCTGCCCACAGCCCTGCTTGGTGGTGCGGATCACCTGGCTTAGCTGGCAGGGGCTAGCCTCCTGTGGCGCTGCAGCGGTAAACCCAAAGGCTTGGCGGGTAACGGCGGTGATTTCATCGTCTTCTCCTGTTGTACGAGGGAGGGCGCCGCTGATTGCGCTCTGGGCGAAAAGCCAGCTGCTGATTTCTTCCACCAGGGGCTCTTCCTGCTTCTGCTGCTGGGCGATTTCCCTGGCAAGCTGGGGCAAGGCCTTATCGAGCAGGTCCGTGGTCCAGGCCAGGGAAGCCCCGGGACCGCGACTAAAATACAGCAGCAGGGCTTTATTGCTGGCTGGTCCCGCATAAAAAGTCTGTTCGAGGCTCATGGCGAGACGGCTCAGTGCTTCTTCCCGCGTATCTGCGCGCGCTACCAGCTTAGCGATCATGGGATCAAAGTTACTGGCCACCGTAGCGATGGTATCGAGACCAAGCTCCCAGCGAATACCAGGAAATGCGACCGGGACAAAACTCGGGACAAAGCCGGGGGCGGGAAGAAAATCCCGCTGGGGGTCTTCGCCATAGAAACGTGCTTCGATACTATGCCCCCGGGGGCTGCGCTGAGCTAGGTCGGGGGGAAGTTTCTCGCCGCGAGCAATTTTGAGCTGCCAGGCTACCAGATCGAGGCCAAAGACCTCCTCACTGACGGGATGCTCCACCTGCAGGCGGGTATTCATTTCCAAGAAATAAATCCCTTCCCCCTTGACCAAGAACTCGATCGTACCTGCGGAGCGATAGCCCACGGCCCGAGCTAAGCTCAGCGCATACTGATGGAGCTGCTTACGGAGGCTTGGACTGAGATGAGGAGCGGGAGCTTCTTCGATAATTTTTTGTTTGCGGCGCTGCAAGGAGCAATCCCGATCCCCGAGGACGATGACCGTACCATGATGATCAGCCAGTAGCTGGACCTCGATATGGCGAGCACCGCTCAGGTACTGCTCGAGAAGGAGCGAGCCATCAGCAAAAAAATGCAGGGCCTCACGATGGGCCTGCTCAAGAGCAGCAGCCATTCCCGCAGGGCTAGTTACCAGGCGCATGCCTTTACCACCACCGCCGCCAGCTGCTTTAACTAACAAGGGATAGCCAATGCTATCCGCCGCAGCGAGCAGTTCTTGGGTGAGGGTAGGGCTTGAGATTTTTTCGCGGTAGGCTGCGGGGCAGGGCACCCCTTGAGCTGCGGCAAGGGCGCGAGCCCCGTCTTTACTGGCCATAGCGGCGATAGCAGCAGCACTGGGTCCTATCCAGCTTAAGCCTGCGGCTGCTACGGCCGCCGCAAAGGCGCTATTCTCTGATAAAAAGCCAAAGCCAGGATGGAGACTATCGCAGCCGGCTTCTTGGGCGAATCGAATCAAGCCCTCGCTGTGCAAATAGAGCTGAGGATTTTCCTCGGGCACAGCAATATAGTGGCTAATTAAGCCGGCAAGAAAAATCGGCGGTGTGGACTGTTCACTAAGGCAGACCGTCTCGATTCCTAAGCTGCGAGCTGAGACGGCAATGCGTCGACAAATCTCGCCGCGATTGGCAATAAACAGGCGTTTAACAGGGGCTGCTTGGGGCATCAGCTTCTCCAGTCATCAGCAAGGGTGGTTACCCACGGTGCTGCTTGTTTACGGAGAAAGGCGCGAAGCCCCGCCTGTCCTTCGGCAGCGCTGCGGGCTTCAGCAATGGCGTTGCAGAGTTCGCCCTGAGAGTTTTGCCAGGCCTGACGCTGCTCCTTATCGAGCAGGTGCTTGAGGCGTCGCTGAGCTTGGGGGGCTGCGCTCAGCAATTGTTGCAGCAGGGTATTCAGGGCATTGTGCAGCTCGTCTTCACCACAGCAGTGCTCGACCAAGCCCCAGGCCTGGGCCTCGGCCGCCGAAAACACCATTCCGGATAAGCTTACACGTTTAAGTTGACCCGCCGAAAGCTTCCGTTGCAAATAAGGCAAAATCACCGCCGGTAAGATACCGAGCTTTACTTCGCTTAGACAAAAGCGGGCGGATTCACTAGCCAGGGCCATATCACAGCAGGCGATGAGACCTACGCCGCCGCCAAAAACTGCGCCTCGAGCTACGCCAACGCTAGGGAAGGGTAGGCTCGCCAACTGAAAAAACATGTGACTGATGAGTTTGGCATTCTCACGATTTTTCGTGGGGGATAAGGATCCTTGTTCCTTCATCCAGTTTAGATCAGCGCCGGCGCAAAAATTTTTGCCGCGTCCCTGGAGCACCAGAATCCGACAGTTCTCATCGTTCGCGAGGGTTGCGAAACAGCTACTCAGTTCGTCCACCAAAGCCCCGTCAAAGGCGTTACTGTGCTCAGCTCGTTCGAGGGTGAGCAGGGCAATATGTCCGCTTGCAGGGGCGCGGGTCTTGATGAGCTCCAAGCTAAGGCAGGCAGGGGTACTAGTCATCACAGAGCTTTCTCTTACTAGGGTGAATTCGGGGCTGAATGCTGCAGGGAATAGCGGCGGGCTTCGCTAAGTACTGCCGGAGGAATGGCGGCGCGCAGGCGCAGCAAGGCCTGAGCAAAGGTTTTGCCCTGAGCATCGGCACGCAGGGTGCAGCTTCCCCCCCCTCCGAGGCTTTGTTCAAGGAGGAAATTCAGACCTTCGAGGTTGTCGAGAGCATAGCGAGTCACCGACCCCAAGCAGAATTCTTGAAATAGGTTTTTCATTCGTTGGGCGGTTAAATATTTTTTGAGGAAGGCGTAAGCTTGTGGTCCCCGAGCAATAACGCCGATATTGACGCAATCACCTTTGTCACCACTGCGAGCAAGGGCGATTTCGCTGAGTTCAGGCAGGGTACGCATATCCTTAAGTTCATGGAGCATGGCTTGCAGAGGCTGGGTTATTTGCTGAGCAATTTCGCCTTGTTCATTCCCCGGTAGAAAGGAGCCGCTGCGAGTTGTCAACGAAAATTCGTTTTGAGTTATTTCCCCCCCGGGAGGGTTTACCGCGATTAAGGGCTTGGCAAAACCTTTGTCCATTAAGGTAGGCCAATAGCTAATCACCGTCTGCACTTTGGCAAGTCCACCGAGAACCGCAACTCCGGGGGGACCACTCAGAATTAACGCGGGAATTAATTTGCTAAACTGCTGCAGCAGTTCGCTTGAACTTGCGCGCGCCGCGAGGCGGAGGGTAATTTCTTCGGCTTCGCTCTGCAGTGAAAGGGAACGATGGCAGGCATTAAATCCCACCAGTTCGGTGGTTGTCTCACTAAAACCTTCGGGGCAGCGTTGCCAAAAAATTTCGGCAAATTTTTCGGCTTTTGCTCGCGCTTCGGGGCCGGAAATTAAGATGGAGCCCACGGCTTTGTAGCCATCGTGATAGGCCATAGATACTTTGTAGAAGGGGGTGGGCTCACTGCCACGAATACCACTAATCGCTACTCGGTCCCTGCCCCTTTGCTGTACGTGAATGCTGGAAAAATCGGCGACCACATCCGGGGTAAGGTAGGCCTGGGGATTGCCCATTTCATAGAAGAGCTGCTCTTTCACCGTGGCTTCGGAGACCAGTCCGCCACTGCCGGGGTGCTTGGTCAGCACAAAGTTTCCGTCAGCTCCCATCTCGATTATGGGAAAACCCATGGCAGAGAAGCTCTCCACCTGGCGCCAATCACTAAAGTTGCCTCCCGTTACCTGGGTACCGCACTCGATCAGGTGCCCGGCAACGATTCCTGCAGCGAGCTTATGCCAGTCGCTGCTTTCCCAGCCAAATTCATAGATCATCGGTGCAAGGGTAATCCCCGTATCGGTGACCCGACCAGTGATAATGATATCAGGCTGCCAGCGGCGGAGGGCATCCACCACCGGCATTGCCCCAAAATAAATATTTGCTGCTTCAATGCGTTCAGCTACCTGACTAAAATCCTCACCTGTTTCCATATTGCTAAAGCTTAGACCTTGCTTGCGCAAGCTGCTGAGGTCGGCAAGGATGTTATCCCCGTAGACCACCGCTATAGTGGGGTGGAGACCCATTTTTTCGGCCATAGCGCGAATTGCCGCCGCACAGCCGGGGGGATTGACACCGCCAGCATTGGTGATCAGGGTGGTTTTTTGTGCTAAAAGCTTAGGCAGTACCCCTTGCAGCATGGGGATGAAATCACCTGCATAGCCGAGACGGGGATCTTGGCGGCGTTGTTTTTGCAAAATAGACATAGTGACTTCGGCGAGAAAGTCCATGGTGATGTAGTCGAGATGTCCCATTTCGACCTGGCGCTTTAGGGCGTGGGGATCATCCCCCCAGTAGCCCCCCGCATTGCCGATACGTATAGTTCTTACTGCCATAGTCGTGCCTCCCCTGCCGATAAAAACCCCTACATACGGAATACTCCAAACCGGGTTTTTTGCCAATCATGGTGCAGGGTGCTTGCAAATGCCATGTGCAAGACCTGACGTGTGTTTCCCAGAGTAATAACGCCGTCATCCCACAGACGCGCTGATGAGTAGTAGGCGTGACTCTCTCGGCGGTATTTCTCTAAGATAGGTGCGCTGATGGCTTGTTCTGCTTCTGGGCTTAGGGTTTTGCCGCTTTTTGCGAGCTGATCCCGCTTGACGGTCACCAGCACCTGGGCTGCTTGTTGGGCTCCCATTACCGCGATGGTGGCCGAGGGCCACATAAAGAGAAAATTTGGATCGTAGGCACGTCCGCACATGCCGTAGTTGCCGGCACCGTAGCTTCCGCCCACCACCAGGGTAATTTTGGGGACTTGGGCATTGGCCACAGCATGCACTAGCTTGGCCCCATCTTTAGCAATTCCCCCGTGCTCGTATTTTTTCCCCACCATAAATCCGGTGATATTTTGGATGAAGAGCAGGGGAATGTTTTCTTGGCAGCAGAGTTGAATAAAATGGCAGCCCTTAAGGGCGCTTTCGGAGAAGAGCACCCCGTTATTGGCGAGTACGCCCACGGGGATTCCACCGAGATGAGCAAAACCACAGATCAGGGTAGTGCCGTAGTTTTTCTTAAATTCAAAGAATTCGCTCTCGTCGAGGAGGCGGGCAAGAATTTCGCGCATATCGACGAATTTTTGCAGGTCCTTGGGCATCACCCCATAGAGTTCGCTTGGATCATAGTGGGGGGGACGAGGAGTCTGCAGCTTAAAAGGCGAGGGTTTGGCACTGGGGCGTAGGTGAGCGACGATTTCTCGCAGTAGGGCGAGGGCGTGCTCATCGTTTTGGGCGAGATGATCAGCCACTCCGCTTATGGCGGTGTGAACTTCGGCCCCGCCTAGATCCTGGACGCTAACGTCTTCCCCGGTTGCCGCTTTAACGAGGGGAGGCCCAGCCAGAAAAATAGAACCGGTATTTTTGACAATAATACTCTGGTCCGACATGGCTGGAATATAGGCACCACCGGCGGTGCAAAAGCCGTGCACCGAAGAGAGCTGGGCAATGCCTGCGGCGCTCATCTGCGCTTGATTATAAAAAATACGGCCAAAATCGTCCTTATCGGGGAAGACCTCGTCCTGCATGGGGAGAAAAGCGCCACCAGAATCCACTAGATACAGGCAGGGGAGCTGGTTTTGTCGAGCAATGGCTTGGGCGCGGAGATGTTTGGTAACGGTAATGGGATAATAGGTACCGCCCTTTACCGTTTGATCGTTTGCCACCACCACACAAGGACGGCCGTTGATGGAGGCAATGCCGGTGATGATACCACCCGCAGGTAATTCATCGGCGTAGAGTTGGTAGCCGGCTAAGGCTGATAATTCGAGAAACTCAGAACCTTCATCGATAAGTGCGGCAAGGCGTTGGCGCGCAGTGAGTTTGCCCCGGGCTTTTTGAGCTTGCTGAGCGGCTTCCCCGCCACCCTCGCGGATGCGCGCCAGCAGTTCGTTAAGCTGAGTTTCTTGTTGCTGATGAAAACGCTGGTTTTCGTGGAAGGCCGAGGAGCTGGTTTTGATGGTGCTGGCGAGTTTCATGGGATTCCTTCAAACTCAATCATAGGGCACCTGGGAGAATAGCATGGATTTCGGGGACACACACCGTAATTGGCTTTGGTGATGCTTCCAGGGCTAGAAGTTCTAGTGAAGACCTCGGGGAGCTTTTATAAAGCTCAATAAAATCAACTAGATAAAATTATGGCATTGACGGTAGGTTGTGTCTTTTATAGAGGATCGGAGCATTGTCGCCAGTAAAATTAATTTTAGCAATTTTTCGGAGAATTTATGAGAAATTTTTCCCTCTATCTCTTAGTCTCGGTGCTATTTTTTTCTTCATGGAGTGTCATCGCCAGCGACAGAAGGGGAAGAGGACTTCCTCCCTGTCAGGCCGAGGTCTCAGCAGCCGAGGCGGTTAGGGTTTTAACAGCTCGAGAAAGAGCTCCATCTATGGGCTATGTCCCCACAGACAGGTGGAGAATTGCCATACGAGAATTCGGTTCATGGTATGTTGTTAATGGATATTTTATTAATATTGTAGATGGAGATATATTTTTATTAGAATTGAAAACAGGGCGTTCTAAATGCCTTAGCTTAGGATCCTACCATGTTGGTATGGAAGAAATAGATGGTGCTGACAGCGCCAATAAAGATCGGCTGCATAGAAGCAGGGAAATCAATAAAATTTTGCTAGTTGATAGTAAGTTGTATATTCTTGGTAACCAAACGGAAGAACACGAAAAGTCTGAGAAAATTAAATTTGCTCCATTAAGAGGAGGAGCTGCTGCCTTTCGACGAAAGACACACTACTCAGAAAGTAAGTGGTTTTTAAGTGTCTTTGATTTAGAAACAGATGCGAAGATAGACTATGATGTTACGGGTAGTCCGTCTCTGAGCAGAGGTGTTATAGCAAATTTACTCGAATTGAATGGGAACGTATACTGCCTCACTAACCGTATGGGTATGTTTGAAATTGATTCAACCACGGAGCAGATGAAGTTTGTTTCTTTTCCTGACAAAGTACTAGATAATTATTGGGTAAAAGACTCGGTAGTTAGTGGGCAAGCGATGTTTTTTCTATGCCATAATGAAGCAGGAGGTAATAGGAGTGTTCTTCGTTTTAATCACCTAGACAGATCACATAGATGGTATTTGGACATAGATTTTGGTGATTGTTCTCATGAACTCTGTGTCTCCGGAGATCTTATTTTTGTTGATGGAGCAATTCGTGATAGCACTTGCAGTGGGTCGCGAGTCGATGGATTGCGAATCACCTCTATGGGGCAAGGATATGATGTGCGTCGCGATTTTATTGCATGTCCGTCAATAAGAAGCTCTGGCGATAAATTGCTCAGCAAAGGGAGCAAAGTTTATAGATTTAGTCGTTACGGTTTTTCTCCTGTACTAACATATGATATTTTAACAGGACAGCTTTCGTCTGGGCCAAAGGGGATCGTAGCTGAGGATGGAATTTACTTTTTTGATCAGATGCTTCGGACCTTGTTTTTCTATGCATTTGATCAATCTCCATCTCCTTCTCTTTCTGAGAGTATAGATTAGGGCTTGCTCCTAAACGAGCAAGCCGCCTGTCCTACCAAGGTAGCCCCTCTTTCTGCACTTGTGAAAAGTATCTGAAAGAAATCTTCTTCCCCGCAGCCGCTTCTCTCCCCTCGTCCCTCCAGCATGGCAAGGCCGAGGGGAGAGAAGCGGCCGATTAGCCTCCCGAAAAAAGCTTGGACTCGGCACACTCTCGCGGCAGCGAGAACGAGGGCGTTTCACATAAAGGCGATTGCTCGTAGCAGCGAGTACCTTCTCACCGCCGAGGGTAGCGTGGTGACCCTGGGTACTGCGCAAATGTTGACATTGGATGTACACTTTATTAATATGGGAAGAAATATTCACAATGTATTGACAATGGATTCAAAAATGGCTAATTTTAGAATCACGGACTCTGATGGGAAGGTTGAGCTCTTGAAACGGGTGCGAGGCGTTGACCTGGTGGAAGTAAAAAAAATACTTGATGCGCACGATTGGCTTACCTATTTTGATCACTCCCACATTGAAAACCAAAGAGTTTTTGTCATCGCCATCAAAGAGTATTGTTACTTAATCCCGGTAGTTTTAAGTGATTTAACGATTAAAACAGCGTATCCATCAAGAAAATACACCAAGCGATATTTTACGGAGAAGAACAAATGAAGCCGGTCAAACTTTTACTCGAGGGAGATGAAATAGCTGAGGACCTAGAAAATCATCCGGAAAACTGGGTTGAAGCAACTGCAGAGGAGCAAGCTACGTTTCGTCGCACGCTTAAGCAGCCCAAGGAGACACGGATATCATTACGGATCAATGAAGATGTCCTAGAGAAAATAAAAGTAAAGGCACAAAGTGAAGGACTCCCCTACCAAACCTATATTAGTAGTATCTTGTTTAAAAAAGCTCATGATCGAGATGAATTTGCTACCTTGTTAGGTGAGTTAGTACACGATATCGAAACATTAAAAAAAGCCTACAAAAAAGAGGAGGAGCGCCTTGAGATTCTCGAAAACAAAGTTAAATCAGCTTGATCTCTCGTGTTTCTAACTTCTCCGGTGTATGGGCGCTCAGAGAGTATTTTTTTAAATATATTTCTGCGTTTTTTGCTCCTCTTTATGAGCGGGCTTCTAAGCTTATGCATTGAGAAATATCAATGACAGTTTTAAAGGAGCCTTTTTTTCTCGAGAGATTGTTAGGTATTTTTCCGGCAGCAGCAAGCTCGGGGGAAGAGACGTTAAATTCAAGCACTTTTTGTTGCTGACCGTCAGCTCCTTGCTTGTCCTTAAGGCTAGAAGTAAACGAAGATCTACTCGACTCATCCGCGACTGGATCGCGCTCACATAGTACTACCCGCTTATCATGAAAACTAAACTTACAGGATAAATCAGTTGCTAACACAAATTTTGATTCTGTGTCATGTTGATTGCCATGAATGAAAACATTGCGATAGATTACCTGGTAAGAATTTTTTCTAGCTCCCCTACTCGTATTTAGTCGCTGGCGCGAAACTGCAAGCCGCCTCGGCGCAGCGGTTTTGCAGCCAGCGGCGTGTCCTGAGCCGCCTCGGCGAAGGATCTCGCACGGATTAGCACGGTCCTGCCTCATTAAAAACATCTTGCTAACCCTCTAGATAAATGCTGCACTATTGCCAATAAAAAATCATATAGACCGAGAAATGATCGAAAGAAACAGCAAAAATGAGCCTCAATCTATCCGGCCTAA
>JAHFAI010000084.1 GCA_023250635.1 Deltaproteobacteria bacterium
CTCAGATCTTGTATACTGTAGGTTTCCATAGTACCTCCCCTGTTCTAACTCCAGTATACACGGGTTTTTGCCGCGAAAACCGTTGATGGAGAGGGAAGCAGTGCGAGCAAAAGAGCATTTTGGTCTCGTTTTTTTTTAAAAGCTTCCTCCCTTGCTAAAAACAGCATTGGTTAAGAGGAAAAAAGATGACCCTCCTTGAGGGAAAAACAGGCTGTTTTTTTGCTTGAGCCAACGACTTCGACGAGCTGCCCCCTGACCAATGAAGAGTAAGCAGGCAGCGAGTGAGCCCCCTGCCATGCTGGGGGTGGCGAGGAGCGAAATCCACAAGGCTGGTGATGGGCTTCTCCCTAGCCTTTGAAATTTTCTGGCAGCGACCGACAGGTGCGAGTTCAATAGCGGGGGTTTTCACATCCGCTTCTATTTTGTATCGCTGCTTAGTGCTGCAATGCTTTTGAATTATGAGACAACTCTAATCATGAAAAGCCCCAATATCGAAAAATGCCTGCAATAATTTTTTAATTCAGCTCTATCGGTAAGGTAGTTCTAGCCAAAATTGTTTTTCGAATCACCGTCAGAAATCGATATAGGAGTAGCAACCCCGTATAGAACGGCAACCCGATAGCCGGGATAGCGGCCAGCTTTAATGGCTTTTACAAATTCACTTCGTGACATGGTTTTTTTTATTTTGGTGTCGAAGAAATACTCATTTCGGCCAGTTTGGCTTTGTTTTAATACGACCACCGGTTGGGTGGGAGACATGTCTATATCGGTATCCCCTTTATAAACTCTCTTATCCTTCAAATCGATGATTAGCTCTCCCGCCTTTAATGCTTGGTGAAGCCCCTTTAAAAGGGTTTCTTTTTTTCTAGTTTTCCGTCCGTATTTTCTGCCGACAGCGTTGTTCCAATAGTCCATGTTTGTTACTTTGGGATAGCCGCCTGAAGGGTATAGTATGGCCGGGAATATTTCGTTCAATCGCCCAAAAATATCCGCGATAACAGAACCATATTCATGGGTAAATCGTCCACTTACATAGGCGTGCCTAAAAGCATCGACATCATTGTCGGTATACCCACCGGAGAATTCATCAAATTCACCTTTTCTATTCTTTGGTAGCTGGCGAATGTTTTTGTCAAAATACACATATGCTTCATGACATGCTTCCGCCGAGAGCTCCTTTGGCCACAACATTACTATTCCCTCGCAGGAGATTTATTAACGCAAAAATATAAGCAAGCGAAACAACTATAACGACTCGATAGCTCCCTAAAGGCAAGAGAAGGCAAGTAACTATTGCAGAGCCTAACAACAGCAGGAGAGTTATTTTTTTTAACTTCAACCCAATTTTAGTTGTTGATAGCCAAAGCCCGACAGCACCCATAAAGGCCCAAATGGTATAGCTGGCAATATCAGCATCGGTATGGGTTTTATACTTAAAGTGCTCGATCAATTGCCAAATACAGAGGTTGTTTACGTAAATGCTGGTAGCTCTTAAATAGAGGGAATTAAGCAAATTAAACAGAAGCAAGAAGGTTCCTTTCTCAAAATAGTCCCTTAAAATTGACCCCATTGTCTAGACAAAAAAACATCTTTTCTAAGTTGAACCCGGACCAAATACCACTATCGCGGCAGCGAGAACGAGGGTGTTCGATATAAAGGCGATTGCTTGTAGCAGCGAGCAAGGAGGAGGTCTTACTGGCAAAAAAACCTTCTCCCTAGCTTTTAACGACTTAACGTTAGAGCTAAAAAATTTAGAGCATTTCTCTGCAATTATTTCGGCAAGTTCTTTGATTTGTTCCCAAGTTCTTCTGCTAATAGATATGGCTGGATTTTATCGGACGATGTTTATACTGATTTCGAGAAAATTTAACCAGTTACGGAAGCACTCGGAAGAAGTCATGCAGGAGAATGGTGGAGCATAGCGGAGTCGAACCGCTGACCTTTACACTGCCAGTGTAACGCTCTACCAACTGAGCTAATACCCCTTAGGCGCCTACTTATCCTTCAAATAGCGACCCTTTGTCAACGGCTTGTTTGCGGCGATCAACTTTGCTGTTCACCTCTGCTATACTTAAGGACACGGTTATTTTGAGGAGGCTTCGATGAGTGCTCAGTATGGTGGTGCTAATTCTCCAGCTACCCTGCAGCCGTGGTGGCTGATGGCTAATACTATTAGCGCAGGGATAGGGCTGCTGTTGGCCCTGTATGCGAGTTGGCATCATCGCCTGCTCAAACAACAGGGGGTCACCGATTTTGCCTGTAATATAAGCAAAGCGCTTAACTGCGATGCCATTGCCGCAAGTGCTTACAGCGAACTAGCAGGTATTCCTCTGGCCCACCTGGGCTGTGGTTTCTATGTGGCCCTGCTGCTGGCTCTCGCTTTGCTAGTACGAGGGAAGGGGGCGGGGCGTCAGCGGCAGATGGCGGCTTATGCGGGCTTGGTAATTGGTGGCTGTCTGGTTTCTCTGGTCTTGGCGCTTATTTCTTTGCTGGTGATTAAGATTGTCTGCGTGGTCTGTCTCGGGGTGTATGGGGTTAATGGTGCCCTTGGGTTTTTCGCAATAAAGGAACGAGCAATGATACAGCGCTGCTGGTCGATTCGATCTTTTGGTGGGGGAGCGCTGCAATCGGCGCTGATGATAGCTGCCGTGGTTTTTGGCTGCCGCGCTACGCAGGGCCCTGTTTTACCGCCACTGATTGGCCCCCAGCAGGGCGGGGGGGCAAGCAAAAAAAATAGTGGCTATGAGGCACTTCTGGCTCCTTCTCTGGGTGAGCTGCCTCTGGCGGAAACGCCCTATACGGGCAAGGGAGAGGATTATCGCCTGGGTAGTGATGAACAGGCACGGGTAACTCTTCAGGTATTCTCTGACTTTCAATGTCCTGCTTGTGCAGGTATGGCGACTCTGCTCCACGAGGTACACAGCAAATTTGGGGAAGGGGTGCGCATTGTTTTTCGCAATTACCCTCTTGATCATAGCTGCAACAAAGCCATTCCCCGTCCTATGCACGCCGTTGCCTGCAAGTTGGCAGTTCTAGCGCGCTGTGCCGGTCAGCATGAAAAATTCTGGCAATTTCATGATTATGCCTTTAAATATCAGGCGGAGGCGGTAAAACGGGCTGAACAGTGGGCCCTCGATGTGGGGTTGAAGAACAGTGAAATCGCCGCTTGTCTCAGTAGTACGAGTATTAGAGAAAAAGTGGTCGATGATATTGCCTTGGCTGATAAATTTGGCATAGATTCTACCCCGACGCTCTTTGTCAATAATCGCAAATTTCTCGGTCGACGGGATGAACTAGAGGGCTTAATTGGCGAACTGCTGGCCAAATCCCCCTAATCAACCCAAGCACGCCCTTAGCATAGTGGATACCATGAAGCTTATTTTTACCTCTGATTATCAATCGCGTGTGCTCCAGGTAAGTTTTGCTGAGGGCAGCGTCCTCAAGGGTGTTGAGGATCTTGCGGTGTGGAAGAGCCAGTGGCTTGAAGCACTCAAATCCTGGCATTCCCCGTATAAGGCGCTGATCGATCTCAGCTGCTTGGTGGTAGCGCCTCAGCAAGGGCCTTCTCTCAAAGTAGAGCTCGAGAAGTTATTTGCTTTTTTCAAGGGGTTTTTCCTCCAACGGGCCATCGCTTATGGAAAGCTGCCCTCAGAACTTGAGGATTTTTTCCCCTTTCCTGTTTATGAGGAGCTCGAAGAGGCCCAAAAGGCAGTGGGTCTACGCCAGAGCAAGACTCCGGCAGGAGGCGAGGATCTTCGTCAGCAGCTGCATTTTGATAATCACTTTCCCCAGCGGGTTATTGAGCTCACCCTAACCCAGCCCGTGTGTTTGGACTCAAAAGAAAAACTCGCCGTACTCAAAGCCAAGTTGCTCAATGTGCTGATGCAGTGGCATTCAGCCTGGACGCTGATGATCGATTGCTCGCAGTTAGAAATTCCCCGCGAGCAGCACCCAGCATTTATGGAGCTTTTGGGTTTCTTTCGCGGGCTGTTTATGCAGGAGGTCCTAGGTTATGGGACCCGCCAAGCCAAGGAAGCCTTTCCCTTTCCCGTGTATCGCGCCCGCCATCTCGCCAGTGCCAAGGTAAAAAGTGAGATACCTCAGGCCGGTGATACGGCGAATTGCGCGACTCGCAAGGCTAAGCCCAAGAAATAGCGTTGCGGCCAAGCTCGAAGGTGTGCTTAATAGACCTCTACTTTTTTTAAGGAGGTTTGCCCGTGCAAGCAGTTGAGCTTTTTATTCATGAAAATATTGCCATCCTTCGGGCTCGCGGCTCAGAATTATTAATCCTTCCCCAGCATGTGGAGGCCTTGCGCCAATTGACAGACCCGAAGGAGTTCAGCGAGTATTTCCTCGCTTCCGCCTTGGTGAATCGTCCTGCCCGCAAGTTGTATCTTGCCTGGTTGCGCAAGGACACAAGCCTGTGGACTCGTCTCTTTAAACTACTCCATGAAAAATAGAAAAATAGTCGTTTATTCTCGCACCTGAACTCGCAGGATTTTCCCCCCCAGGGTATTCACTAAACCTTTGGTCAGAGGGTGACTTAGCGCGGCATCGTTCGCCTGGTCTTGCTTGATCTTGATGGAGCGAGTTTTTTCGTCCAAGAGGGATTCATTGGCGTTGTGGGCGCTGGTGGCGGCCTTTGCTCGGAAACGCCCTTGAAACCCAAATAAATCGGCGAGGCTTTGGCTTATCTTTTGCTGATAGTCGGCCCGTAACAATTGCGGGCCAATAATGCTGCTGGGAGATACCGCTACTTCGATTAGTTCAGCAGTATAGGTAAGCAGCACGACTTCCTCTAGTTTTCTTGCTTCCAGGGGCTGGTGTTTTTTCCAGAGGGCAACGAGCTCGGCCCAGCTAGCGGGCATGGTTTTGCTCGCCGGTGGCTCTTGCCTTGAGGGGGTGCTGCTGCTGAGGGGGCCTGCTTCTTCGTTCTGGGGGGGCTTCGGCAGCTCTTGCTGAGGGCGGAGAGAACGCCGTTGCTCTGGCGGCGGTTGGACATTCCCCTGTCCTTGGCTAAAGCGCAGCAAATCTGCAGTGCTTGGCATCCCGGGATCGAGACACCATTCCAAGAGGGAGTTCTCCACCACAAAACGGTCGAGGGCTGATCCGTCAAGCTCCTGCTTGCAGCGGAGCAAGCAGCGAAAGAGGCGATTGAGTTCCAAGACAGGGGCTTGCTGAGCCAGACGGAGCAGTTGGTTTAGCTCCTGCTGATCCAGTCCAAAGGCGGAAGCGCTCGGTATTTCTGCAGCAAGATCGCGGAGGATAAAGCCATGACGAGCCAGGGTAGCGAGCTCTTCAAGCACCTGCCCATAGGAGACGCCGCGCAGTTCTAAGCCTTCTACTAGTCCAAGGCAGGTCTTACCATCGCGGTGAATCAGGGCAGCGAGCAGCTTGAGATACACCTCATTGCTGACCTGGGTAAGAAAATGTTCGAGACGGGCCATGGTAACTTCGCCCTGACCCAGGGCGATAACTTGATCAAGAAAGGTAAGGGCGTCCCGCAGTGAGCCTTGGCCTTCTTTGGCAATAAGGTGGAGGGCTTTTTCCTCATAGGGGATACCCTCGCTGCTTAGGATGGTTTGTAGGCGTCCAACTATGGCGGCAAGGGCGATTTTTTGGAGATGAAAAGTTTGGCAGCGTCCAATAATGGTCTGGGGTACCTTGTTTAGATTGGTGGTGGCCAGAATAAACACCACCCGGGGGGGGGGTTCTTCAAGGGTCTTGAGTAAGGCATTAAAGGCATTAATCGACAGCATATGGACTTCGTCGATAATAAAAACCTTATAGGGCGAGCGCTGATTGACGTAGGCCAAGAGTTCTTGGAGTTCGCGTACCTCGTCCACGCCGTTGTGGGAGGCCCCGTCTATTTCGAGCACGTCCTCATGGATGCCCTCGTTGATACTCAGGCAGCTGGGACAGCGATCGCAGGGTTCACCATCTCGGCGTTCTCCACAATTGAGCGCCTTGGCATAGAGACGAGCTGTGGTGGTCTTGCCGACTCCGCGGACACCGGAGAACAGCACCGCAGAGGGTTCGCGCTTTAAGCGAATAGCGTTCCCCAGAGCTTCGGCAGTGGGCTCTTGGCCGATGAGGTCGCTAAAAGTATGAGGACGATATTTGCGAGCAAGAGATTGGTATGACAAGGCTGGAATTCCTTCCAAAACGCAAGAAAGCGCACGGTGACAGCTAGATTACCTAAGCACCTGACCGGTCCACTACCGTTGCTGCCTTCCGGCCCTGGCGGAGTTCATGGGCGATCACCACCCAGGATCTAGCTATCACCGTGCGCTTTGCACGACCTTCTGCTTAGTAGCATAAGGAATACGGTGATGCAAGCTGTAGTGGTGAGCTGGACTCAGGGGGTGATCTGAGGCATCAAAGCGGGTAAAGAAGCTGAGGGTGGCTAGACAGGGTGTTTTGGTTAGCTTAAAATAACCATAATGAAAACATTATCACTCATATACCCCCCCGGGCTTTTCTTAGCAATAAGGCCGAAGAATAGATAAATTAGACGGAAGATCAGAAAATTTTGATGATGATTGATGCTTACATACAGGGGATATATATGAAGTTATTTACTATGTTTGTTACTCTTTTATTTTTATTGACTACCATAGAGTGCAAAAGCACTTCTCGACGACCACAGCATGATCAAACTGAAATTTTAGAACCAGGGGAAAAAACAATCTCCGCTGTGAGCTTGAGTTTAGCTGAGTTAACACCTAAAACCCTGCAAGCTATTTCATCAAAGAAGAGGTCTTTTTTAATTGCTAATCAAGACAACCTTCCGGAGATTTATACTAAATTACCAAATTTTTCAATCAAGATAATTGAGGATACAGAATTTAATAGCCTCGCTAATGAAGAAGAGAACTTTATTTTAATTAGCTCACATACTGGAGAGTCAAACTTAGGACTTACAGGGTATCATGTCAATGGAATTGATAGTATTGATAGTTTTGTTAATGATTTTGTAAAAAAATCCATATCAAAAGCATTACTAACTCGTACTTCAAAAAAAATAGACCTTCCAGAACTCACTAGATTTCATAGCGAAGTTCAACCAGCAAAATACCCCCAAGATCAAATAGAGCATTTAGGAGATCGCCCCACTGGCAAATCTCCGGAAAATTTTGACTCCCCATTTTCAAAATCATTAGCGGATAATCCTCTTAGCTCTGTTTCTTCTCCACAAGCCTTAGAAGAAATACTTGCTTCGCCAGCAACAGCCAGTTCCACTGTTTTTGATTTTCACGATACGGATGCAGTTCCTCTCGATAAATCTCCTGACAAATTTAGCTTTCCTGAATCGGAAAAATTTCCTCCTCCTCCACAAATAGTAATTAAAGTTGAAGAAACCCCACTGCTTGAAGTGGCTACTGACCTTGCCTCATTTAAACGAGTTCATTTAGAAACTCTCAGTACTGATATACTTCTCAAACATAGCAATCAGCCACTGCAATTTGAATGCCCCATCGCGGAAATTGATCAGCTGAAAGAGGCCATAGACGAAAAATATGGTTCAGCCTTTACTATTACTGCAGTCTCTTCTACTTCACTAGACAAACTAATTGTTACCATAAAAAGTCGGTATTCTGCTCAGGACTTGAAGGTATTGAGGGAAAACGCGGCGAAATTAAGATTAGCAGATCTTTCTGATGTAGACTTTACCTTCCATCTTGCGGAAGTTATAAATATTCATTATGGCAGGCCCTACAGTGATCCTAAACATCCAACAGGTGGATTTGAAAAATCATTAGAGAAGGATGGTGTAACTGTTTATCGTGGTAACCATCCTTTAGATCATGGAGTTCGCCAGGGTAAATTAGCAGTAGATATAGTTGATATCATTGTGCGTGACCACCAAAAAGTTGCTGAACCCATAGCTGTATTTATTCAAGAATATGGTAAAGACCCTCTATTCAGAAGAAAAGTACAGTTCACATCATCTTTTCAAAGAACAGGGAGAGAAAGTGAAATAGGCTATCCCGATGATCCCGTTGGAGCTAAGCGTTATGGTCGAACCGATGTGGAATTTTTTAAACAAGCAGCACAAGCTTCTGGATTATTTTCTCCAGAGGAGATCAAACTTTATGCAGCTGGCTTGAATGATGCAGCTCAAGCAATGGGAAAAAACCATCCGTTGGGGGCGATCCTTTTTGCGGCGCATTCGTTAGATCTCTTGCGAATGCGCCCTATACAATTTACGAGAGAGTATTCTTCTAGTGGAGTTAAGGGAAAAGTGCTTTCCGCATTATATCCACCGGGAACTCCCTCAACAGAGGTTGATGCTACAATTGAGATTCTCGCAAAAAGAACAGAAAGCTATCTTGAAGCTAATGGCGTAATTGGGTATGGCAAATTTAAGGATCAATGGTTTCACCAAAACAATGATCGTCGATCAATGGCTAAAACAATTCATGAACTTCCTTCGTTAGAAACGATTAAGCCCCCCCCGGCGGCTCAATTGGATGGTACATTATTTCCTACAAGTCCCCAAGAAGTATTTATTGCCACTGGATCTGCAGTTGGAGGCAGTACAGGAGCGATGAAAGTTGAAATGCAGGGGAGAACATTTATTAAAAAAGTTGGAGGAATTGCTGGTTCTGCTCACTTGAAAAACGAATTTATGGCAATTAATGCCCTCAAAACACTCGGTGTCCCTGTCCCGGAAGCACGGCTTTATATTTCTGATGATGGTTCTCAGGTGGCAATGTTGACTACATTCATAGAGAGTGGAAGAAAAAGCATAGTTCCAACGGGGGAAGATGCGGAGACAATAAAAAAAAAAATTAGGAAATATTTTGTAGCAAACGTTCTTGTTGGAAACGATGATGTAGTTGGTTTCCACTTTGATAATATAATATTTGACAAATCAGACAACCCAGTATTTGTCGATGTTGGCAGCTCGTTTTTTTATACCGCAACAGGAAAAATTAAGCCTGCAAAATTCTTTCCTGATGATGTCAGTCAAGATATTGCAAAAATGCAGCGAACCGACACTCAATGGACTGAAATTAACAATGCAGGTCGTATTTTTCAAGGAATTGACTCGAAAGAGATTCTCCAGCAAATAGACGATTGTTTAGCGCGAGAAAAGATTTTCATGGACCAAATTTTGGGAGATGCATTAAAATTAAAAATGACGGAACGATTCAACTCATTGAGAGAATATAAAGCCAAGTTAGAGCAATTGAGCCCATCATAAATGAGAGACAGGAAATTATGGGGCAAAAAGGAGGAGAAGATGATTCTTAGGACTGCAATCATATTACTAGCTATATTTGTAATTAATTGCAAAACTACTAAATTGCGTGATGATAAGATCACGGTGGAGGCAGAACGGACGAATTCACCTGTTGCCCGAAAGCATTACTATCCTGAATTTTATTTGGCAACACCGTTTTTGAAAGGGCCTGAAAAAATAGGCTATTTTGCGCTTTTTGCACCAGCGACTACGTCTCAATCTCTACAGGCCGATGGTGAAAAAGCTGCTCAAGATAGGGGGGATTTTTTCCTCGTCGAGTATGATAAATCATCGAGCAGTAGTTCCGTTTCTTCAGCTCTTTCTAATGACCAAAATAGACTCGGTCTCTCTGGTTTTGGCTTTAGTGATCTTTTAGAAAATTTTCTAAAGAGATTTGGTTTTCTTAAAGACAAAAAAGCCGAAGTGGTGCCCCCCCCAGATAAAGCCGAAGTGGTGCCCCCCCCAGATAAAGAGCTGTTCGGTTACCATGATTTTAGACCGGTGAAGCGCAGCAAATTTTCAACAGAGCTTACTGGAAAATTTGGAGAAGCTAGGGCCCCCCAAGGAACGAAAGATCCATTAAAAACTATTCAAGATATGAGTCTTCATGATTTAAAACAAGCCATCCCTGAACTTAATTTTCCAGATGATGCAATAGTTGGAGCCCCAAGGGTGGTGTATAGAGGTACCGGCTATAGTGGAGTAAAATCAGTCTACGATATTTTTTTACATGGCTTAAAAGCCCAAGCCTTCTCTGAGATGAACACTAAGCCTCTCAATATTGACCCATATAGACACACCTCTACTGCCTCGGGCAGTGCCTTTATTTCCACTTCTACATCTATAAGTGTAGCGGATTCTTTTATGCCGAAATTGCCAAGGGCAATGGAGACGCCGAGTTATTTGTGGGAGCTCGATACGCCGGCTAATAAGGGCTTAGATACAGCTGTTTCAGACACTTATTTTCCCCATGAGAAAGAAATTTCCATTCTTGGTAATGTCAATGGCAGTAATATCCGTGGCGTTTGGAAGCTCGAAGCCTATAGTCATGATCATACCTATCATTTTTATAAATCTTTTGATCTCCCTGCGAACAATCAATTTTACCGTTGGATACCGAATCCACTTTACTTTGTAAGTACAGCCGCTGTGGAAAAAGCTCTGATTGATACGACAGAATCAAGTTTGGAGGCAGCGCAACTCGCTGTGCTTACTAGGAGACTTGAAATCGAGAAGATCAAAAATAATCCATTTATGTTAGAGAAAGCCCTCAAGTTAGCCGGAGTTAGCCCAGAAGAGTATGGATTGATGCGGGAGCGAAAAAAGCCTCTGGGTTTCTCAGATGAGGCTCAATGGAAAGCTTTTCAAACTGAATTACAAGCAGCTTTGAACCAAAGTGGAAGGACTCCTGATTCTAGTGTTAGGGTTAAAGGAACACCAACTACTCTTTTGCCTGAATATTTGGAAAAAAATATTGAAGATGATATGTTTACCTACTCCGAGAGTTCTCCTCCTACTTTAGATATTCAGGTTGCCAGCGAATTTTATAGGAGCGAACTTGAGCTCAAAGAGACCCCAATTTCCCCGAATGCCGAAGAGATTTTTTCACCTTTGGCAGCTGAAAAAGCTCTGCCGAGGATAGAGAAATTTTGCATAAAATGGAGAAAAACACTTAAAATGGAGATTAATATGACCTTTTTAACTAAGCCAAAAGCAGCGATCTCTGGTCCGAATGATTTTATCGTGCCTATCTAGTCGAGGGCCTTCCCTAGGGGCAGAGGAACTGTCGGACTTCTTATTTCTGTTTGTCGATGGAGCGTTTTAAAAGATCCCCAAAGCTTCCCTGAGCGCCAGTGATTTCCGCAGCACTTGGAAGTTAAAGTGAAGTGATAGATACTATGATTGGCGGGCCGGCCTGATAGCCTTCCTCAAAATTGTGGAGACCGAGTTAGCGTGATATAACAGACGCAACTAGGAGTCTATGTGAGTACACCCAGAAAGAAATTTACCAAAGAATTCAAGCTAGAAGCCATCAAAATG
>JAHFAI010000012.1 GCA_023250635.1 Deltaproteobacteria bacterium
GTTCGATTATTGCGTCACCGTTCTCGGGTTTAGCGAGGCAGAAAGCTACCTGCGTTGCCAGGTGGCAGGAATCTGCTCTCGTTTTCCCGCAGTGCTTGCCGATCTTGCCGCAGGAAAAATTAGCCTCTGCGTCGCGGGTAAGCTTGCTCCTCGTCTCAGCGAAAAAAACCAACACCGTCTCTTCCTTTGAGAATTTTGAGGACACTCACTGGGGAATTTTGGGGACACACACTGTAATCGCAATTGACGATTCTTCCAATAGGAAAATTACCCACAAAGACTTCGGTAAGTGTCCCCAAAATACCCCAAGTTACTTCATAGTTGGGAGGTCCTTCGCTCCGCTCAGGATGACGAAAGGACAACTCCGAGTGTCCCCGCTACCGCTGCTGAGGCTGTGATAAGAACTGAGGGAAATAACAGCCAATCGAGCTGACCTTACTTAAGGGGGTAAGATCAACACTGCTGAGGCTGCGGCAACTAAAGAGGAAATAATCCCCAATCGAGCTGACCTTACTTAAGGGGGTAAGATCAAGACTGCTGAGGCTGCGGCAATTCAAGAGGAAATAATCCCCAATCGTGGTGAGCTTGCTTAAAGGCCTGAGATCAAGGCTGGTGAGACGGCAGCAACTAAATAGGAAATTATTTCCAATCGTGGTGACGTTGCTTAAACCCGTAAGATCAAGACTGGTAAGACCGTGGCTACAACTGAGGAAATAATCCCCAATGGTGGTGACCTGGTTCCCTTCAAAAGCTAGTTTCTTAACCAG
Source organism: Deltaproteobacteria bacterium (assembly GCA_023250635.1). GTDB lineage: Bacteria > Bdellovibrionota_B > Oligoflexia > Oligoflexales > Bog-1112 > JAHFAI01. The sequence goes on from JAHFAI010000012.1 coordinate 768, forward strand.
ATCTGGTACACTAAATGGAGAGTGGATCTCTGCTTGCTCCCCAAAATTCACCCTGAGGGTTAGCTCGGAATTGTGGCAGAAAAGACCTCTAATTTCATGATAATCGGAACTACATTCATCAACGGTAACACGAATAGAGGCCTGCTCAATCTGTATCCGTTGAGCAGTTAAAATAAGCGCATTTTTCAAAGAAAGCGGCTCGGTGGTGTTTGGCAATGGAATAGTGATTTTTTCCAGCAAAGTAACGCTGGAGTCCTCATCCGCCAACAGATCCTCAATCAAGGGCAAGTATTTTCTGGCTAGTTTTTCAGGCAGCACGACCTGCCCTGCGCCTACCTCAAGGGTAAGGTGACGATCGTCAGCGGCAAATGTTCCAATAGTTCGAGGCCCTACAGACCGATGGTCACTATCAGCTCCGTGAAGGGGATAAGTGCAGGCAAGGAAAAAGCAGGGGAAGAACAAGCCATTCATAAGTAAGCGCATCGCTTAAAATCCTTTGTTGTTACTGGTGGTGAACGTTATCAAGCTATGGATGTTTCCGTAGACTACTGCAAATCTGCAGGGTCTTTGGGCAGGGGAAACTGCCGAATTTTCTCTGCTAATTTCTGGACAGAAAATTTTTTGCACAAGCTGTCAAAGCTTATTAGCGACGGACTGATGCTTGTTATCTGCTCAATAAGAGTAAGAGCTAATTTGACTTGCTTAAGAACCAATTGAGCAGAGGGGGCTAAATCATCGCTGCGTTCTCCCGTGGCAATAGCGCTGGATAGCGCCATAAGCGCCTCGTAGAGATCTTCGTCGCATAAAAGCAGAGGATGGCGGTTAGCTAACAGCAAAACTAACAGATGGGCAATATGAGTTGTTTCGGAATCAGGAGGCGGGCTATTGCTGTGGATCAAGCGAATATAGAGCCGATAAATTTGGCTGCGAAAGAGGTGCCTATCAGCGCTTATGGAAGCCAAAATAGCTTCGATGGTTTGGGCGATTTTTTCTTGGGAATAAGCCCCTGCACATAAAACCATCCCTTCACTATGGTCAAAGGTAAAATCCTCAAAATAGCTGCGCATAATGATGATACTGGCCATAAATACAGCTTGTAAATCAGAGGTAACAGGTTTTAAAGCTGCAATTGCCGTATATGCTAAACCAAGAGCAGGATACAATGAGCAAAATGGTCTTAATGCAATTGATGCAGTTCTCGTCTGACTGTAGATCCCTAAGCACCACTGCACAGAAGTGGTCAATTTAAAGTTGCTAATTGCTTCTGGCTCGGCAAGTGGAGAAGGACTCGTTTGACGAGATTCGCAGCTTTCTAGCTCCTCGGGAGTAAGAATCCAAGGGTGACGTGCAGAAAAAGCCGCAAGATGCTGCTCCCGTAGTACGGGATCTGCGGTAAGCAAATCTAAAACCAAAAAATGCGCCAAAGAGCGCTCTTGAGTTGTACCCTGGATAAGACTCTGGGCATTAAGGTCATCGGCCAGTTTTGGTTGGCACTGCGGAAAAGTTGATTGAAAAAAGGGCAACTTCGTCAGGGAACTATGTAAGCCTTTTTGAGTATTTTGATCATAGTAGGGGGTGCCAACAGTTGCAAAAATAGCCATTAGTAAATCATTTTTACCATTAAGATCGCTTTTAGAAAAAGGGTCTCGATCACCAAAACAAAGTTGATGGAGCAGTATACCCAGGGACCAAAAGTCGGCAACCTCGCTATAGTTGGTAGACCCGAGTAAAACTTCCGGGGGCTTGTAGTAATCAGTAAAGACCTCACTACTCAACGGCTGATTCACCAGAAACTTGCTGAGAGGAAGGCTTCCCCGTTGTGGAGCACGAGCCAATATGTCTTGACTTATACTGAAATCGATTATGGTGATACTAGCTTCCGTTGGTTCTTCGCCTACTGCAAATATAACATTCGCTGGTTTAAGATCACAATGGAGAATTCCCCGGGCGTGCATTCGGCGAATTCCTTTGTAGAGACCTCGAGCAATATTCTTAAAAGTGGCAAAGGGAATTGCTGTCCGCTTTGTCTTCAAATAGCTATCCAAAGATTGAGCATGATATTCCAGGACGAGAAAAAGGTAGCGTCCCTGAACAGGGCGAGAGCTGTCTTCAATAAAATGAGACTTGAGTTGAATAATATTGGCTTCGCCCCTTAACAGATTCGCCACCAATAATTCACGCACTGCTCCTAAATTTATCTTGTTTCTTTTGTACAAAGGTATTTGCTTGATAGCCACATATTCCTGAGATGCCTGAGGATCTTTAAGACGGCAGAGAGAAACCTCCCCGTAAGATCCTTTGCCAATTACTTTCTCCTGCACATAGTCATTCATTGAAGCGGCGAGCAGTGCATTTGCAGCAACGAGTAGAGTAAGGCAGATAATTTTAATAGAGCTATTGCTTAAATAGAACTTCATATCTAATTCCGGCAGTTGCTTTTCACACAGCATGAAAATGCTGTATAATAAAGAAAAGGTGAAGTCAAAAATGCCACTACAAACTAGATTTTGTGAAGGCACACATCGCTGATGCGTGGAGGATTCCCCCGCTCCAGGACCACCGCAAGTACCTCGATGCCAACTTCCCCGCTGGCAATGCCCGTTTCTTGCCTCAACAACCCAGCAAACCGCCGCATAGCATCTGCCAACGACGCTCCATGAAAGGTAGCAGCGCTTCCCCCATGCCCTGACCAAATACTCTCGATAAAACACCCGACTTGCCCCCGCTGTAATTCTCCAAAAACAAAGCGCTCAGGACGAAGGCGCAAGCTATCTTTGAACAAACGAACAATCGTGAGCTGTCCCTTACCATCGATATTTTCTTCCTTTGCCAGCAGACGTAACCACGAGGGCGAGCACAGGGGCAGCTCAGCCAGTTCTTCAAGAATAATCACTCGCTCGTTCAGGGCATACTCTTTGAGAATTGCAGCCAGCAAGGTGGTTTTACCGCAGCCCGTAGAACCGATAATTACCAAGGGTTTTCCGGCAACACACTGCTCTCGTAACAACGCTTCGTGAGTAGCAGAAACCAAAAAACGCTGAATCGTAATCTCCCCAAAACGATGCCGACGCACCGACAAAAGGGGCCCCGAGGCTGCCGCAGGGGGAAGAAGCCCATGCCAACGAAAAGCTCCCCCTCCCACCACCCCACCCGCTGCTGGGCATAAATGATCGAGACGCACCCCCTCACCCAAGGCAAATTCCTGCAAGGCAAGCCCCATCTCCCCTCGCTCAGCAAAAGGCGAAACCCGTACCTGCATACCAAATTCAGCCGAGGTAAGCAGCAGACTCAAAGTACTGTTAACCAGTACTTCATCAAGACGGGGATCACTAAAGAGGCTACAAAGCTCCATGAACCATCTGGGTTCACTCATACCAGGTAGATCCCAAGGGCTTTCCTGCTAACAAAGCTGCAAATTCCTCCAGCGAAGCAAAGGAGAGCGCTCCATCTTCAATCAATTGCTGATTGCCCTTACCCCGCAGAGCGTGGGGATCAAAGCGTAAAACCAAAACCTCACGCCCCTGATCAAGAGCAAGTTGCGCAGTGATCATCGCTCCAGACCTTTCCTCTGCTTCCATCAGCACGGTCACTGCACTGAGCCCGCTGATTAAGCGATTGCGAATGGGAAAATCCACCGGTCGAGCCCCCTGAGTCCATAGACGCTCCGAGAGCAACAAGCCTCCCCGCTCGAGTAGCTGCCGAAACACTCCCGTGTTGCCACGGGGATACAACTGGGCAAGCCCCTGGGCAAAAACAACGACGGCAAGCACTGGTTTAGCCCGTCCGTAGAGCATTCCCTGATGTACGGCTATATCACAACCATAGGCTCCCCCACTCACACAGACGATACCCTGCTCGGCCAATAATTTGCCCAGCCGCCAACAAAGGTTTAAGGTTCCAGCCCCCGCTTTTCGTGCGCCGACCACGGCTACTTTAGGTTCAAATAACAACTCGGTATTGCCAAGGCAGGCAATACCGAGAGGAGGCACGGACAGTCGCAATAATTCCTCGGGATAACCCTTCTCTCCCCACAGCAGGTAGCAGGCCCCTGCCCCTCGGCAGGCTTGAATATGGGCGTAAACGCTCTCGGCTATGGTTCGCGTAGACAAGGCACTTCCCCCAGCCTCTCCCCTGGGCAAATAACCTGTGGCAAAACGGGTTTCCATGGCAACTAACTCATGCCATTCCCGAAATTTCACCTGTTCCTTCGGCTGCGACCAGTCCCAATCATAGCGAAAAGGTGGAGAGGGCAGCGGCGAACCCTCGGCAAGGTGTTTCCACACGGGAGTTTTTTTATAGGTCAATTGACTATACACATGAGCGAGAATCAGTAAGTGTATATATGAATTTACACTCATAAATGACTCCAACTAGTTGCTGAAACCTCTATTCTTCGAGTTCTGCATCAATTCAAAAAGAAGCGCGAGGGACAAAATCACCTCCACCATCAAGTCTGAAACTAGCCGCCAGTAAAAGTTTTTTGCTTCAGTGGGTAAGAATTGCTAGAGTTGTGAAAAAATATCTATCTAAGGAACGAGGGTATGCGTATTGGGATGGTCGGTGCCGGCTATGTCGGTTTAGTATCAGGTGTATGCTTTGCCGAGCTCGGACACAGCGTTCATTGCGTCGACATTGATGAAGGAAAAATCAATCTCCTCAAGAATGGCAGCTGCCCAATCTATGAACCTGGACTTCCTGCCTTGCTGGTCGGAAACCAAGAAGCAAATCGTCTTTTTTTTACGACCTCTCTCGCCGAGATACTTCCCAAAGTTGAAGTGCTATTCTTAGCAATCGGTACTCCAGAGCTCGAAAACGGCTGCGCCGATCTCAGCTATCTTTTTGCCGCAGCCGAAGATATCGGCAACTATCTTGAAATTCCCCAGCTGATTGTTATCAAATCCACCGTTCCCGTAGGGACTGGAGAGAAGGTTGAAGCTATCATCACTGCCAAAATGCAGGAGCGGGGGCTTGATTTCAAGGTACAAGTCGCTTCTAATCCCGAATTTTTACAAGAGGGGTCTGCGGTTGAGAATTTTATGCATCCACAGCGAATTATCATCGGGGTAAGCTCCCCTGGGGAAGAACGCATTTTCCGTCAGCTCTATTCAAAGTTGCTACAAAGCAGTGAGAGCACCCTGGTGGTCATGGATCGCCGGACTTCGGAACTCACTAAGTATGCCGCTAACGCCATCCTCGCCAGCAGAGTTGGCTTTATTAACGAGATAGCCCGCTTAGCCAGCAAAGTACAGGTGGATATCGATATGCTGCGCCTGGGCATCGGTTTAGATCGGCGTATCGGCCCACATTTTCTCAACCCCGGCCCGGGCTACGGAGGCTCGTGTTTTCCCAAAGACGTCAGCGCCTTGATAAATACCGCCGATGAAAATAACGTTGATTTAAGCATTCTTAAATCAGTAAAAAGCTCAAATACTCAACAAAAAAAATACGCCGCAAAAAAAATCATCGACCACTTCAACGACCGTCTTACCCAGATAAAAATAGCTGTTTTTGGCTTGTCGTTCAAACCAGGCACCGACGACATCAGAGAATCGCCAGCCTTAACGATTATCGACATGCTTCTCGCTAAAGGAGCGAGCATTTTTGCTCATGACCCCATTAGCATGGCGAATTTTCGTCGCGCCTATGGGGTACGCGATAAGCTTCATTATCTTGAAGTCCCTGGTCAAGAGCTGTTTGATATGGATGCCATCGCGATTATTACCGATTGGGATTCCTACAAAAACATTGATTGGCTCGCCAATAAAAACGCGGAAAAATCCCAGTGTATTTTTGATTTTCGCAATCTCCTCGACGGCAAATTGCTGACCTCATATGGCTACCAGTATCAACGCTTGTAAGGTGTTTTTTTTATGCTCAGAAGCCCCATTCCCTATGGTAAACAGGAAATTACTGCTGCAGACATTGCCGCGGTAACTGCGGTGCTCTCCGCTGACTTTCTCACCCAAGGTCCGCAAATAGAGCTCTTTGAAAAGCAGCTGGCCAGCTATTGTGGGGCAAAATACGCGGTGGTAGTGGCTAACGGTACAGCAGCGCTCCATCTCGTCTACCTTGCCCTAGGTCTCAAGCAGGGGCAGAAGATCGCTACCTCTGCGATTACCTTTGCTGCCACCTCTAATGCCGCCCTGTACTGCGGAGCTGAAACCGAGTTTATCGATATTAGCCCTGGTACTTTTATGTTAGATCCCCATAGGCTTGCCAAAACTCTGACTGCTGACCAGACTATTCGTGGGGTCGTCCCGGTGCATCTCGCTGGTGTGCCCTGTGCTCTGGAAGAAATTTACTCCATGGCCCGGGAAAAGAACCTCTGGGTGGTGGAAGACGCCTGTCACGCCATCGGCAGCAAGTGGCGAGATCAACAGGGAGTACTACGCCGGGTCGGTGATTGTGCATTTTCAGACGCTGCAGTTTTTAGCTTTCACCCGGTAAAACAGCTGGCTGCGGGTGAGGGTGGGGCCATCGTTACCAACCATAGCGAGCTCTACCACTCCCTGCTGAAGCTACGAAGCCATGGCATTACCAAGGACCCTCGTCAGTTTAGCGAGCAGCACGGCCCCTGGTATCACGAAATGCAGATCCTCGGATATAACTACCGAATTACCGATATGCAATGCGCCTTAGCCAGCAGTCAACTGAGCCGCTTAGATCAAGCAATCAAAAAGCGGCGTTTGCTGGTGGACAACTACCACCGAGCCCTCGGTGATCATCCCAAAATCAAGCTGCAGAGCTTCAATTCCAGTGACGATCTTTCCTTTCACCTGCTTCTTTGCCAAGCTGAGCACCGCGGTGAACTTTTTAGTTATTTAAATGCAAAGAATATCTTTCCTCAGGTCCACTATATCCCGGTCTACCAACATCCTTTCTATCGCCAACGCTACAAGCTCAACCCCAGTGATTTTCCCCACGCTCAAAACTACTATCAACAGGCGATCTCTCTGCCGCTCTATCACAGCTTAAGCGTTAGCGAGCAGGAGTATGTGATCGCTACCATAAAGGAGTTTTACGGTGAACACTAAATTTGTAGCCGAAGTTTCCTCCAACCACCATCAATCCCTTGAACGCAGCCAGGCTTTTATCAAAGCTGCTGCCCAGATTGGTTGCCACAGCGTCAAATTTCAACTCTTCAAAATTGATGAATTGTTCACCCCTCAGGTCCTCGCTGCAAACAGCCAGATAGCTGCCCGCCGTCAATGGGAACTGCCCGTCTCCTTTCTTAAGCCCCTTGCTGATTACAGCCATGCACTCGGTCTCGAGTTTTCTTGCACGCCTTTTTATCTCGAAGCTGTAGAGGAGCTCCTCCCCTACGTGGATTACTTCAAAATAGCCTCTTACGAACTTCTCTGGCTTGATTTATTTCGTGCCTGCAGCGCCACCGGCAAACCTCTGGTATTCTCTACCGGTATGGCAACTATCCCCGAGATCAAAGCAGCCCTTGCTACCATTGCTCAAGGCAAAACCAAAACCGTCACCGTACTGCACTGTACCAGCTCGTATCCAACTCCACTCCCCCAGGTAAATTTGCGCGCTCTCGAAACCCTAAGAGGCGAGCTTAAGGAATTTTCCTCTACTTTTGACCTGCGTTTTGGCCTCTCTGATCATTCGGTTTCTCCTGCGGTCATCTCGCGAGCGATACATAAATATGAAGTCGCGTTGGTGGAATTCCACCTTGATCTTGACGGCACTGGTGATGAATTTAAAACCGGGCACTGTTGGCTACCTGAGGCGATGAAACGGGTTATTGTCGCGATCAAAGACGGAGAAATTGCCGATGGCCCGGGGGGTAAGCTTCCCATGCCCAACGAAATGGATGAACGTCTCTGGCGCGCTGATCCTCGTGATGGCTTACGCCCTTTACAGGAAAAAAGAAATGCCCTCTACCATGCTTGATCGTCTCTGTCTAGGAACCGCTCAATTTGGCCTTAACTACGGGATAGCTAATCGTCACGGCAAACTTACTTACAACGAAATTTCGGCTATAGTTAAAACTGCCCAAGAGCATGGTCTCCGCTATTTCGACACAGCCCAATCCTACGGTGATAGCGAAGTACAGTTGGGGAAGGCCTTTCGCGAGCATGCCTTTAGCCCCCGGGTTATTTCTAAGATCAGTCCCGAGTTCAGCTGCCAAGGCGCTGCCAGCGTGGTCGCAACCATCAAAGCATCGTGCTCCCGCCTGGGGCTTGCCTCCCTCCATGGCTTTCTCCTCCATCGCCTTGAGCCCCTCAGCACTGACCGCGCCTTTCTCGTAGGAATTGCCGAAGCCAAGGCGCAAGGGCTCTTAGAAAACTTTGGTGTTTCCGTCTACACCCCCGAAGAAGCACTCACCTACCTCGAACACCCGGCCGTGGATATGCTGCAAGTGCCTTGTAATATTTTTGACCGTCGCCTACTCGATCAGCATTTTTTCACCCGTGCCGAACAGTGTGAGAAACAGATCTTTATTCGCTCGATCTACCTGCAAGGATTGATTCACCTCGAAGAAGACGAGCTAACCGCCAAGGGGCTAGCGCGAGCCCTACCGATAATGGATCTCTTAAAGCGCTTCCTGGGTTTTTACGGGCTCAGCAAAAAAACCTTCGCCGCTCATGCGCTCTTGGAGGAGTTTCCCCAGGCTATTCTTATTGTCGGGGTTGATTCCCTGGCCCAATGCCTCGACAATCTCGCAATTTTTCGTGCTGAACGTATTCCCGCAGAAACTATCGCTGCCTGGTGGGGAAGTCTACCCGCGGTAGCAGAAAACATAGTCGATTGCCGCAAATGGCATTAATTTTAGGAACGGCGACCGACAAGCTGCACTTCTCTGCCAATGCCAAGCCCTGCAAAAGAGAGTCAAAGGTAAAATAATTGAGATGGTGAGGCGGAGCAAGCCACCATCTGGGGGAAGCCCGCTTCATTTATAGAGGCAGAGTATTTCCCTGTTCATACAATTTTTCATACCCCTCCTGCCCCACATGCTTACGATTGAGTTTGCGTACCTCAAGATTGCTTTGCAGGTACTCAATCACCGCAAGGTAATCGAGATGCTTATTTTCAGAGCCAAGATCCTGATAGACCCGCTCTACCAGAGCAAAATCTTCGGGATAATCCACCGTAAAACGAAAGTTTCCGTAGTCGAAGGGACAGGGTAATTTCCCCGTTTTAAATTTTTTGTCATTTTGCCATATATAAGGCGTCACGTGCTCGCGTTGCCAAGCAGGTTGGGCGAAAGTCCAAGCCTCCTCCAGAACCGAGTAGCGAAATATTTCGCAATCAAGGCCATCAGGAAAAGTGTTTTTACCTTTATCCAAATAACTTCCCGCGCCCGTAGCTATACCGCAGTAATCCAAGCCTTCGTTGCAATATTTGGTGATCAATTTGCTGATGAGATTGGGGTCGATTAAGGGGCAGTCTCCGGTCACCCTAATAATATGCTGCGGCTTGTATTTGCAGGAAACATAAAAGAAACGATCGAGGACATCGTTCTCACTCCCTTGAAAAGAGGGAATTCCTGCTTTTTTGCAAAAATCGACGATCGCTTGATCCTGGCTTTGATTGGAGGTAGCAACCACCGTTTGCCTGATTTGTGGGCAGCTATTTAAACGCTCGACTATATGAGCAAGCAAAGGTTTACCATGGAGATCCTTTAAAACCTTTCCCGGCATGCGGGTCGACCCCATCCGGGCCTGAACTATTGCAAGAATAAAATCCATTGATTTTTTTTCCCGTTGGTGCCTAGAAAAATTATTTAAATTTACTGCCGATAAGCGAGCGCAGATCATCGACACTTAGAAAATCGCTGTTACTACCACTGTTATAGGCAAAGCCATAGGAACAGCGGCGCACAGGAACCTCGCGGGCTTCGCCACCTGGCTCGTTAAACCGTTCCTGCAGATGTGGGGGGATTATCGCGTAATAACTCTTATATTCGAGAGTGTTGATGGCATCGTTTTCGGTAATCATTTCTTCGTGAAGCTTTTCACCGGGACGAATACCCACTATTTCTATTCTACAGTCGGGGGCCACCGCCTTAGCTAAATCCATAATTTGATAGCTAGGGATCTTGGGCACAAATAATTCGCCACCCAACATTCTCTCTAAGCACTGCAAAACAAAATCTGTGGCGTATTCAAGGGTGATATTAAATCTCGTCATGCGATCATCGGTAATAGGAATGATGCCTTTTTCCCGTTGTTTAAGAAAAAAGGGAATTACCGAACCACGACTCCCCATTACATTACCATAACGAACTACAGAAAAGCGCGTATCTTTCGTGCCAATGTAGTTGTTACCCGCAATAAAGAGCTTATCGGAGGCGAGTTTTGTTGCCCCGTAGAGATTAATTGGCGCTGCTGCTTTATCAGTGCTGAGTGCTAAAACTCTCTTAACACCACACTGCATCGCCGCATCGATAACATTTTGGCCGCCAATAATATTAGTTTTTACCGCTTCGAAGGGGTTGTACTCAGCAGCTGGCACCTGTTTTAGGGCTGCGGCATGAATCACCACATCAACCCCTTCCATGGCCATTTTTAGGCGATCAAAATCCCGCACATCACCAATGAAATAGCGCATCGGCGAAGAGCTGCTGGTATTCCATATTTGCTGCATCTCAAACTGCTTCAGTTCGTCTCTGCTATAGACAATTAATTTCTTTGGTCGATATTTACTGAGAACTGTTTCAATGAACTTGCCACCGAACGAGCCGGTGCCCCCTGTTACTAAAATCACTTTATCATCTAACATAGGGTATGCATTCCTACTGGCGACTCGACGAATTACGACGGATAATTATATTTGTTTAATTTTTTTACATGATACAATCAATTCATAAGATTAGCAAATCACTTGTTAAGGAAAAAGCAGGCTATGTACAGCTACGAAGAGCTTAAAAATGGACGTGGACCGCTCCTCTATCAACGAGCAAAACAACTTTTTCCTGGCGGCACTCAACTCTTTTCTAAACGCGGTGAGCTTTTTTCCCCACAGCTTTGGCCTGCTTATTATTGCCGGGCTGAGGGCTGCCATCTCTGGGATCTCGATCAACGAAAATTCCTCGACATGAGCATCATGGGTGTAGGTGCAGCTGTTTTAGGCTATGCCGATGCCGAGGTAGACCAAGCAGTACGTAAGGGAATCGCTTCAGGAATTACCAGCACCCTGAATTGCCCCGAGGAAGTAGAACTTGCTGAACTGCTGATCGAACTCCATCCCTGGGCTGAACAAGTCCGTTTTGCACGCTGTGGTGGCGAAGCAATTATGGTCGCAATCCGCATCGCCCGTGCCGCTACAGGTCGCGATGTTGTCCTCTTTAATGGCTATCATGGCTGGGGAGATTGGTACCTGGCGGCAAATCTCGGAGAAACCTCAGCCCTCGATGGCAACCTGATGCCCGGCCTCCCTCCCCACGGCATACCCCGTTCCTTGCAGGGCACAGCCATACCCGTGGCTTTCGAGGATCAAGCCGATCTTGAGCAAAAACTACAGTATTATGCCGGCAGAGTTGCCGCGGTGATCATCGAGCCTGCCCGAGGAAAAATGCCTGTCAAAGCCGAATTAGCCTATCTAAAGGCCGCGACCAGCAAAGCCGGAGCTGTTTTGATTTTTGACGAGATAACCAGTGGTTTTCGCGCCACCATCGGCGGGATCCATCGTCTTCTCGAGATCAATCCCGACATTGCTGTTTTTGCCAAAGGAATTGCCAACGGTTATCCACTTTCCGCGGTAATTGGTCGACGCTCGGTAATGGAAGCCGCCACCAAAACTTTTATTTCAAGCACGAACTGGAGCGAACGTCTGGGTCCTATTGCAGCTCTGGCCACCATCAAAAAATTCATGACCGATCAGGTTGCTGCTAAAATTAACACCACCGGGAGAGCTGTGAAGAAAATCTGGGAAGAAGCTGCTCGCCAAGCCCAGCTCGAAATCACGGTTAGTGGCCTCGACTCTCTGCCCAATTTCTCTTTTGCTTACGAAAACGCCGGTGAAATCTCCACTTTTTTTACTGAGCAAATGCTCTCCCACGGAATTCTCGGTTTCCGCCAATTTAAACCCTCCTTTGCTCACCGTGATGAAGATCTAAAACGTTATCAAAATGCCTGCAACGAGATATTTAGCGCTCTGCAAAGCTCTGGACACAGGGATTTACCCGTAGAAGAAATTGCCCACTCGGGATTTTACCGCTTAGCCAAGGAATAACCACCAGCGGAGGTAAGCATCGCGATGCCCAGTGCCTATTTATTTTTTCACTGCAATCTCGAATTCTCCTCCATTCCCGTAGCTGATCGCAGCTTGGTTGTGGATCGCTGTTATCAAGCCATTCTTCATATTGCTCGCGAACTCAATATTCCCGTGGGTATCGAGCTTAGTGGACAAACCCTCGAGCACATTGCGACAATCAATCCCTCTTGGCTCGAGGATTTTCGCCAGCTGCTTGACCAAGGGAAATGCGAACTCATCGCCAGCGGCTACGCCCAGATTATCGGTCCCCTGGTTCCTGCAGAGGTAACTCGGCGAAACCTCCAACTTGGTTTAGAAATCTATCAACATCTGCTCCAACATCGCCCCCGCCTAGCGCTGATCAACGAAATGGCGTTTTCTTCGGGGCTTCTCGATCTCTATTTAGAGGCCGGTTTTAAGGGTGTAATTGTTGATCGCCGCAACTTACCCTTTCCCAACTGCCCAACCGCCATAGCCAGTGCCAGCGGCCAAAAAGTCCCGCTGCTCTGGGCCGATTCTATTTTGTTTCAGCGTTTGCAGCGTTACGTCCATGGAGAACTGGGGCAAGAGCAATACCTCGATCATTTGGCGATGATCTCCGCAAAATATCCTGGCCCCATTCCTCTCTATTCAAGCGATGGAGAAATTTTCGACTACCGACCAGCCCGTTTTCATAGCGAGGCACACCTGCAGGGCGAAGAATGGCCGCGTTTATTCCGCATGCTGATTTTATTGAGCCAAGAAAAAAATTTTTACTGGCTCTCTCCATCCCAGGCTTTTGCAGAACTCCAACTCATCACAAGCGAAGCCCCGTCCATCACCACTGCCAAAATGCCAATTCCCTGTAAAAAACAGGCAAAATACCAGGTGAGCCGCTGGGCGATCAGTGGACGCAACGATTTGTGGCTCAACACCTGTTGCTTCAGATTTTTTGCAGCACTCAGCAGCAATCCCGCACTGCGTCACCACCGAGATGCTTGGCGCTTGCTCTGCTCTTTTTGGGGCAGCGACTATCGCACGCACATCGAAGAGCAGCGCTGGCAAATGCTGCTACAGGCAATTGCTGCCGCTGCCGATCGCTGGCAGGTTGATCTGCCCCCCCGAGCAAAACGCGGTTCTACAGCGAGCCCTGCCTGCTACGAGCTCGATCTCAAGACGAGGAATGCCGTAACGCTACCTTCTTTTATCGAGAAGCTTGCCTTCAATCGTGAAGGGACCCTGGTGGAGATACGTAGTTCACAGCTCTCGCTTACTCTTAATATAAAGCGAGGTTTAGCGATCGAGCGTTTGGCCTTTCGCTCCCATCAATGGACCCCGCTCCTCGGCAGCATTCCTCAGGGTTACTTTGACGATATTACCTTTGGTGTAGATTATTATAGTGCCAGCACGGTAATTGAACTACCGCGTTCAGCTCGCAAGCTCACTGATCTGGTAGCCACAACTCCCCGCTTTAGTTATCGTGAGGATGCTTTATTTATCACCACCAGTATTTGCACCGACCTGGGCACCATTGAAAAAACCTATTGTCTCAGCAATAATGAGGAAGCCCTCTCTCTGACCACTAATTTTGCCAACTCCCTCCGCCCCCTCGGTTCAGTGCGCTTAAATACTCTCACCCTACTCCCCGAATACTGGGGGGAAGGGGTCGTCTCCGTCAGTACTCGCAACGGCGGTGATCACCAAGAAAGCTTTCCCCTCTGCGAAGACGTGCGCCACGACCAAGCTATCAACAGCATTGTTTCCAACACCACCGCCATGGGTGCCAGCGATGGACGCATAGTCTTTCACAATTCCTCACGGGGGCTTGCCGTTCACTGGGATCCCAGCAACGCCGCAGCTCTTCCCTTGCTTATTCATCAACTCGCTGCCCCAAGCCACCTTACCCGCTTGGTCTTCTCTTTGGCCGAACTTGATGAGACCAGCCGTGAGGGTGGGCGCTTGCTAGATTTTACGGTGATATTTAAGCCTCTCTAGTTTGCCAGCGCTGGTTTTTTTGCATCAATAGAGATATAACCGTGCTGGGGCCTGTCCCTTTTACAGAAAGGCTATGCAATGAGTTTCCTTTCCCGTACCGTAAATTCGTCGGTGGGCTGTAAAACCTTGATGGCAGTAAGTGGTCTCGCCTTGGTTGGCTTTATTGTTGCGCACCTTGCCGGCAATTTATTGGTATTTGCCGGCCCCACAGCTCTAAACGCTTATGCCAAGGGGCTTCGTAGCTACCTGCCTCTTTTGTGGGCACTGCGGATTGGGCTGATCACTGCTTTTATCCTCCATATATATGCCGGCATTCGCCTGAGTCGACGAGCACAACAGGCACGACCTCAGGCCTACGTCAAACGTAAAACCCAGGTTACGACTGGCGCTGCTCAAACCATGATTCTTTCGGGTTTGTTGCTGCTTTTTTTCGCCTTGTACCATTTAGCGCACCTAACTTTTCGCCTAACCCACCCCCAATTTGCAGCTCTTGGGGAATTCGACGTCTATGCCATGTTGATCGCAAGTTTTCAGTCCCCCTGGACAAGTGGTTTTTATATTCTCTCCATTGCCACACTGATGCTGCACCTTAACCATGGGATGGCTAGCTTTTTCCAAACTCTTGGTCTCGACAGTCGTCGTCATGCAAGCCTGCTTTTTATGGCAGGCCCCGTTTTCAGCACCCTGCTCGCTGCAGGCTTTATCGCTATTCCCCTCAGCATTTTCCTCGGGCTCATCGCTTAACCGTTAAAGGAACGATTATGAAACTCGATGCCAAGATCCCCTCCGGTGCCTTGGAGCAGAAGTGGTCCTCCCACAAATTTGCGATGAAGCTCGTTTCCCCTGCTAATAAGCGCAAATATAAGGTGATCGTCGTGGGCACAGGCTTAGCGGGTGCCTCGGCAGCTGCCACTTTAGCCGAGCTAGGATATCAGGTCGAAGTTTTTTGCTATCAGGATAGCCCTCGGCGCGCCCACAGTATCGCTGCCCAGGGTGGTATCAATGCTGCCAAAAACTATCAAAACGATGGGGACAGCACCTTTCGCTTATTTTATGACACTATTAAAGGAGGTGATTTTCGTGCTCGCGAAGCGAACGTCTACCGCCTTGCGGAAGTATCTGCCGCCATTATCGACCAGGCGGTTGCCCAGGGGGTGCCCTTTGCCCGTGAGTACGGGGGCCTCTTAGCTAACCGCTCTTTTGGTGGGGCTCAGGTCTCGCGTACCTTTTATGCCCGTGGGCAAACCGGTCAGCAACTTTTACTCGGCGCTTATTCGGCACTATCGCGACAGATTGGCCTCGGGTCGATACGGATGCATACGCGCAGTGAAATGCTCGATCTGGTAGTGATAGACGGTTTGGCACGAGGCATCATCACCCGAGATTTGGTGAGTGGGGTCATCGACAGCTGGGCCGCGGATGCGGTTGTCCTCGCCACCGGAGGCTACGGGAATGCGTTTTTTCTCTCGACTAATGCGGTGGGCTGCAATGTAACTGCAGCCTTTCGGGCCTACAAGAAAGGCGCGGGCTTTGCCAACCCCTGCTATACCCAAATTCATCCCACCTGTATTCCCGTAAGCGGTGAGCATCAATCAAAGCTGACCCTAATGTCAGAATCTCTGCGCAACGATGCTCGGGTCTGGGTACCTAAGCAAAAAGGCGATAAACGCCGCCCCGAGGAAATCCCCGAGAACGAACGTGACTACTATCTCGAGCGCAAATACCCCAGCTTCGGCAACCTTGCTCCCCGTGATATTGCTTCGCGTAGTGCCAAGGAAGTCTGCGATGAGGGGCGAGGGGTAGGCGAGAGTGCCTTAGGGGTCTACCTGGATTTCGGCGAAGCGATTTCCCGTCTTGGGGAAGCAAAAATAACCGAGCGCTACGCCAATCTTTTTCAGATGTATGAGCGGATCACTGCTGATAATCCCTATCATACTCCCATGCGCATCTATCCTGCCGTCCACTACACGATGGGTGGCCTGTGGGTGGACTACAACCTGCAAAGCACTATTCCCGGTTTGCACGTTATCGGCGAAGCAAATTTCTCTGACCACGGAGCAAATCGCCTCGGGGCCAGCGCCCTCATGCAAGGATTGGCCGACGGGTATTTTATTCTTCCTTATACCCTTGCTCATTATCTTGCCTCCCAGCGCCTAGATAAAATTACCAGCGACCATCCTGCCTTTGCCATCGCCAAGGCAGAGGTAAGCAAGCGGCTTAAACGCTTGCTCAGCAGCAAAGGAAAACGCAGCCCCCGTTCCTTTCACCGAGAACTCGGCATGCTACTCTGGGAACATTGCGGTATGGCTCGCCATCATCAAGGGCTGTCGCGAGCACTGGCAAAAATTCCTGAACTGCGCGAGGAGTTTTGGCACAATCTCCATATTAGTGGCGATGCCTCTAGCTTTAATCAGCAGCTTGAACACGCAGGACGGGTTGCTGACTTTCTTGAATTTGGGGAGCTCATGTGTCGTGATGCCCTGCTACGGGAAGAATCCTGCGGCGGACATTTTCGCAGCGAATATCAGACCCCCGAGGGCGAGGCCCTGCGCCACGACGAGACCTTTGCCCACGTTGCGGTATGGGAGCATCAGGGTGAGGGTAAGGCCCCGCTTCGCCATCAGGAAGAGCTCGTATTTTCTGCGGTCCAGTTGAGCACAAGGAGTTACAAGTGAGACTTGTCTTACACGTATGGCGGCAAAAAAGCCCCGAAGAAGCCGGCGCTATGGTAAGCTACCGCTTAAAAGAAATCAGTCCGGATATGTCGTTTCTGGAGATGCTCGATATCCTCAACGAGCAGCTGCTGGCGGAAGAAAAGGATCCGGTAGCCTTCGATCATGATTGTCGCGAGGGTATTTGTGGCATGTGTTCTTTGGTGATCAACGGCCAAGCTCACGGTCCCCAGTCTGGTACCACCACCTGTCAGCTGCATATGCGCTCTTTTAAGGACGGCGATGAAATCTATATCGAGCCGTTTCGCGCCAAGGCCTTCCCGGTAATTCGCGATTTGGTTACCAACCGCAGCTCCTTCGACCGGATCATCCAGGCTGGGGGCTTTGTCTCGGTGCGCACCGGAGGGGTTCCCGATGGTAATGCTCTGCCTATTCCTAAAACTGCTGCCGATCTAGCCATGGATTTTGCCGCCTGCATTGGCTGCGGCGCCTGTGTTGCTGC
This sequence comes from Deltaproteobacteria bacterium, assembly GCA_023250635.1. Taxonomy (GTDB): domain Bacteria; phylum Bdellovibrionota_B; class Oligoflexia; order Oligoflexales; family Bog-1112; genus JAHFAI01. Next base: position 18,126 of record JAHFAI010000012.1, read on the forward strand.
TTGTAAAAATGCCTCAGCTATGCTTTTTGTAAGCGCAAAGGTTTCCCAGCTGGCTCTCCTCCCCCAAGGTAAGGTGGAGCGAGAACGTCGGGTACTAGCGATGGTGGGGCAGATGGACCAAGAAGGATTTGGCCACTGCTCGAATACCTTTGAGTGTGAGGCGGTTTGTCCCAAGGAAATCAGTGTCTCGAGTATCGCTCGCCTCAACCGTGAGTATACGCGCGCTGCTCTTTTGGAACGGCCGTCCTCTTCCCCCACGAGCAGTGAATAAAACAGGATAGTTACTTTATGATGCGCAAAGACGGCCGTTTGGCCACCTCCCCCCGGCCTCTGAGCTTCTCCATAGACTACACCGCTCACGCTCTCGGCAGTGTGCTAGTCTCCACCGGCAACACCCGAGTGCTGTGCACCGTTACCTTAGAAGAAGGGGTCCCCCCGTGGATGCGCGGCTCGAAACCGAGTCGTGGCTGGCTAAACGCTGAATATTCCATGTTACCCAGCGCCACCCATCAACGCACCAAGCGTGAACGCTCCCACCTTGGCGGCCGCACCCAGGAAATTCAACGCCTCATCGGTCGCAGTTTACGTGGCATTATGGATTTTTCTAAGTGCCCTGATTACACCTTTGTGGTGGACTGCGATGTTCTCCAAGCAGACGGTGGCACCCGCACTGCTTCGCTTACCGGCTCCTACGTGGCCTTAGCTATCGCTATTAAACGCATGCTGCGTTCAGGCCGCTTGCAACAAAATCCCCTGAAAGAAGGCCTTGCCGCCATCTCTGTAGGGATCAAAAACGAACGCCTGCTCCTCGATATCGACTATGAAGAAGATTCGAGCTGCGATATCGATATGAACGTGGTGATGACTCACAGCGGACGTTTACTCGAGCTCCAAGGCACCGCCGAAAATTCGTCGTTCAGCCGTGAGCAGGTCAATGCCATTTTAGATGCCTCCCTTGCTGCGCTCACCACAATCAAAGAGCTCCAATTAAAAGCCATCGACTCCGCTGCGAATTAAGCGGCTTACCAAGGAACATAGTTACATGAAATATTTATTACTCTCTCTCGCTTTAATAACACTCCCCTTCACCAGCTACGCTGCCGAGCTCCCACAGGCTGGCGGGCGAGGAAGTATTTCCCTCGCTGAGCCGAGGCGACCTACAAAGAATGTAAATGTAAAGATACTCACAATACAAGGTACTACCGCGCTGGTTGCCTGGCAAGAAGAGGGGATCCTGCGACTAGAAAAAATCTCCTGGCAGGAAATTCACCCCCCCCTGGTCAGCAACTACAAAAATGGCAAATTTGGCGACTACTTCTCCCCCGCCTTTTGCGGGATTGTTGCTCAACCACAGGCGCAAGATTTGCGCGTCATTGAGCCCGCAGACCCCCTCGTTGCAGAGGAAGCGAGCATAGCCCGGATCCATGCGAATTATAGAATAGACGGTACTTATGATAACCTTATCGTCAAACTCCGCCAACAATGGCATGAGGCCAGTCGGCTTGCTCCATCCCCTCGCCGCGACGAGCTCCTAGGCCTGTACGGTGGTTGGGCCAATGAAGTGGTGAATCTAAAAAAATATGCTTTACCGGAAATCAGTGGACGCAGATATATGGCTGCACAAATAAGGCGTCTAAGCAACGCCTTAGCACTCATCACTGCTAACCTGGCATACGCCCGAGCAAAAATCATCAACCTCGAAGCTGAATCCGCGCTGCTGGAAAAAGTGCTATTAGATCTAGGAAATGAAGAGCAGCAATAGGATTATCCTCAACGAACGAGCCTAGCCAAACTGTTTCTCTAATACCTTAAAAATCGTTTGCAATTGCAGATTAGAAGTCCCCTCATACAATTTGCCGATTTTGGCATCTCGATAGAACTTCTCTGCGGGGTATTCCTTAATAAAACCATAGCCCCCGTACACTTCAAGGGCTTGAGACGCTACTTTTTCCGCAACCGCTGAACAGGTGAATTTCGCCATCGCTGCTTCTTTTGTAAAAACCTGACCAGCATCTTTTAAACGTGCCGCATTGTACATAAGAAGCTTTGCAGCTTCGATTTCACAGGCCATCTCCGCCAGTTGAAACTGCACCCCTTGAAACTGATTGATCTGCCGACCGAACTGCGAACGTTGCCCGGCGTAGGTAAAGGCCCCCGCAAAGGCCCCTTGCGCCAAACCAAGCATCTGGGCGGCTATACCAATACGCCCTTCGTTAAGGGTCTCTATAGCAACTTTATAGCCCTTGCCTACTTCTCCTAAAACGTGCTCAGGACCAACTTCTACTCCCTCGAGTATGACCTCACAGGTTGATGAAGCACGGATGCCAAGCTTCTTTTCTTTTTTACCGAGGGAAAAACCCTTCATGGTTTTCTCGACAATAAAAGCCGTAATTCCCTTGTAACCAAGAGCCGGGTCGACGCTAGCAAAAACTACGAAAATACCCGCTTCACTGGCGTTGGTAATAAATGTTTTTTTACCGCTTAGCCGCCAGCCATTACCCTGGGGCAGAGCCCGGCTTTGCAAGGCAAAGGCATCACTCCCCGAATCAGCTTCGGTGAGACAAAACGATCCTACCTGCTGCTGGGCTAAGCGAGGCAAATATTTAGCTTGCTGCTCCGCCGAACCCCAGTTGAGAAAAATATTATTAACCAGGGTATTTTGCACATCAACAAAGACGGCCAGGGAAGGATCAACCTTAGCAAGCTCTTCTATGGCTAGACACGACATAAAAAAACTGCCCCCCGCCCCTCCCCATTTTTCCGGAATTTCGATGCCCATCAGCCCCAAATCAAAACTCGCTGCTACCAAATGAGGATCGAGTTGCTCGTTCTCATCCATCTGGGTGCGCAGGGGTAAAATGCTACTCGTGGCAAACTTGGCAATTTCGGCTTTAAACATGCCTTCTTCTTCGCTGAGAGAAGTAAGGGGGTGCATAGACGCTCCTGTAAATAAGACTTCTGCGACTCTATTCTCCGTAATTTTATCCCATATTGCCAAAATTACCACCACCTTCTACAAATAATCACGAGCATTTATTGTAAAACTGGAGTTGCTATGCAGTATCCTGGCAGATCTTTTATTCGCGCATTTTTGTTGCCCTGTGTGCTGCTTTTCTTGTACTTCCCTAAGGCCTCGGGCAATAGTAATCCTGAATCTAGTGCTACCAACATGCATTTCTTCACCCCCCGTGCTTACGGCTCAGTGCTTTACACCTGGATAAATGGCAGACAAGCACCGCATTTATCCTTTACCTTTGCAACACTCGATAAACGTATGGTCAGCGAAGATTTTTATCGCCAATGGGGAGATCAGCACGAGAGCAACGGCCGACGCATGCTACTTTTACTCCCCCGCATGCTCCTCAGGCCCCTTTATCTAGCCCTCTGTGGCAAGGTAAGCCAGCGTTTAGTTCTTTCTCTCGAAAAAATCATCTCGCTCATCAGCACTTCAGAGCGAAAAATCAACGTAGGCGAAACCCTGCTCAACCCCCTTGCTACCCTCGGCAATGTGGTTTCAGACACTAAAGGCATACTAAGCATTCCTTTTTATGCCAACCGCCAGATGACCTCTCGCATTAAAATGTGTACCTTTAATGTGGCAAGAGATTTTGACTACCCGCTCTCTGCCATTCTACCTGCAGACCATATTCTTTTATCTATTGACCACGGCTTTGTAATTGATGAGCTGGCCAACAGTGGCTCTGCCAATACCCCTGCAGAAGAAGATATGCTCTGCATTCCCAGTATCAAGCTGCGCAACGAATCAGACTCCCTCGCTATCGAAAGATTGTTCTGTGCAAGACAGGCGAAAATAGCAGAAACATATCATACTTTAAACTATAACTGCGGCACTTATTGCCGCCAAAACCTCGAGATTTCATCTTTAGCTAATCCATCCCTCAACAACTTCGGCATAGGAGATGGCCTTAATCTTACCTCCGAGCAGCTGCGTGACAAAAAACAAGAGGCGAAAAACTACTGCGAGGAAAAAATATCCATCCTCCAATCAATCCTCTTCAAACTCGAGCGACGAAGCAAACTGACCCAAGACGAGCTTTTGTTTATTAGACTCTATGAGTCAAGTGGCCATTCCAGCTTTGCGGCTGACACCATCGTCCAGATGCTGGTCTCCGTCGCTAAGGATACTGACTCTGCTAATCAACGCGCATTTGTGGATCTGAGGCTTTTAATTGGCAAACGAATTGCTATGTATCTAGAAAAAAATGGCAGTGGTAAGATCCGCAAAGAATATCGCGATCTGCTTAAGAAATTACTCGCCAGCATCAAGGAGCATCGCGAAGCAGAGAATTGGCTTGGTAAGTACTATCCTGATCTACTCAGATTACGACTATAAAAATTCTAATCTTCAAGCACTTCATAGAGTTGATCATAGACGGTGAGAGCCCGGCATTGATCGGAAGGCTGACCGGAGACTTGGCAGAAATTATCCGCTGCATCACCATCCCGAAATTTAGGGGAGTGGCAATCGAGTGAATTACTGAGGAACGCTGCAAGCAGATACCGCTAAAGCATTTACCCGCTGTTCTATCTCCGCAAGAGAAGTAAACGCTAATTCGACAAAATCTTTTACAGAGTTTTCAAAAAGCGCTCTTACCGAACAAGAAACACCAATGCGTGCCCCAAAAGCAGCCATTTCTTCCATGGAGGGAAGATGACACTGAATGGCCTTGCTACATTGCTTACCAAAAGTCACCATAGACACTTCGCCGATCACCTCGGCAAAGGCAAGGGATTCTCCTTTCAAGCCTCGCTCCAATATAGTCACCACAAGTTGCTGGGCAAAGGCCCGGTTGAAACCTGGGGCGATACAAGCGGTTGCCGCCTCACCCGCACAGCGTGATAACAGGGAAATCGAAGCTTTTTTAAAGCCGACAGCAAAGGAAAAATCCTCTCCCTGCCAAAAAGCAAGCAGGTAGTCGCTCAGCAGTTTTGCCGACTCCTTTCCCGCTGGATATCTGCTTAAGAGATCAAAGAGAATTTCTCTGGTTACTAATTTTGCAACATAAGGGTCTTTTTGGAATTGCTCCGAGATTGCTTTTCTAAGAGGACTTCCCGCTTGAACAGCGGTAAAATAGCTTGCCACCACCCCCATAGCTTCTGGTTTTTGCGCTGCACTCAGCTCCGTCAATTCACCTACTTGACGAAACATTCGCTTTTGCACCAAATGCATAACTCGCAAGGTCAGTAAGTACAAAGCCTCAGCTCGTTGCTTCTTAATAGCAGCGAGACAGTCCTCGGGTGATTCGTGTTCTGAACATCCTTTAACCAGCTCAACTGCAGGACTCTGGCGACGAGAAGCTGCTGGTCCTCGTTCCTTACCAGCAAAAGAAAGCGAAGAAGCAAGGCAAACAGCGAAAAACACTGCTACCAATACGGCAAGGCAATATCTTAGAGCTGTAGACCGACTCATCGAAACTCCTCGTTATATACGATGGCTCTCTTATCGGGCTCTCCCTTTAATTTTTTTAAAAGTTTTTCGCCTATTCTCCATAAATAACGGAAAAAACAGCTCTATTTTAGGAGCTCACCCTCACCACTCAGCTGAGTAAACCGATGGTTTCGTAGACCTCCGCAAGCGTCCTCCTCGCTACCCCCGCCGCGCGCTCAGCCCCCTCTTGCAAAATACCCCGCAAATACCCCCGTTCTGCAGATAAGCGCAGAGTTTCTTCCCGCAAAGGAGCTATCTTCGCCACTGCCAGCTCAGCTAAAGCCACTTTCAAAACTCCGTAGGTCTTGCCGCTAAACTCTGCGCAAACCTCTGCCGTCTCTACCTCTGCAAAAGCGGCATAGAGATCCAATAAATTCATCAAACCCTGACTAGCTTCCCCATAACTCGTAATCTCACGACCCGAGTCCGTAACTGCCGATTTAATTTTTTGGGTAATCTGCTTATCGCTATCACTAAGAAACAGTGTCCCCTTGGAATTGAGGGCTGATTTGCTCATTTTTGCCCCAGGATTTTGTAAGTCCATAACCCGAGCTCCAACCTTACCAACAAAAGGGTGGGGAACCGAAAAAATATTTTTTGCATAGCGATTATTAAAACGCTCGGCTAGATTGCGAGTCAATTCGATATGCTGCTTTTGATCATCACCCACTGGAACATAGTGAGGTCGATACAGCAATATATCCGCAGCCATTAAACAAGGATAAGTGTAGAGCCCCACCCCGATATTTTCCCCCTGCTTGGCACTCTTATCTTTAAACTGTGTCATCCGCTTAAGCTCGCCCATATAGGAGAAGCAGGTTAAAACCCAGCCTAATTCTGCATGAGCTGGAACATGCGACTGCAAAAAAAGTGTTACTTTTTTTGCATCCAAACCCGCAGCCAGATAGGAAGCAATGCCAAAGTAGCAACTTGCGGCAAGCGCTTTAGGATCCTGCTGAAGCGTGAGGGCGTGGAGATCAACCATCATAAAATAACAGGCATACTCATCTTGCATGGTTAACCAATTGCGGATGGCCCCTAAATAATTGCCAATATGCAGTTGATTGGTCGGTTGTATACCGGAGAGCACTGATTTTTTAGCCATGAGCTACTTTCTGTGCAGAAACATTGAGATATTTAAGGGTACTTTCGCTAATTTCACTAAAAACTGGAGCAGCCCAAACTCCCCCAAAATGGGATTTTTTCTGGGGCTCATCGAGTACTACTAACACCACAATATGGGGATCGTCAACCGGAGCAAAGCCGACAAAACTAGCCACCCACATCTCTTTTGAATAGGCGTGGGTTTGCGGGTCAACCTTCTCCGAGGTACCCGTTTTACCTGCGGTAAAATACGAGGGAGCGTTCGCCTGCCGTCCGGTTCCTTCGCTTACTACCCGGGCTAGCACATGGCGCATAATCTTTGCGGTATCACTAGCAATCGGCCGGCCCAATTGCTCACTACTAAAATCTTGCACTATTTTACCGCTGGGAGTCTCGATCTTTTCAACTAGATAGGGATTGATTACTGCCCCCCCATTAGCAAGGGCTCCGTAAGCGCGGATAATTTCCATGCCGGTAACCAGAAGCCCCTGCCCAAAAGCAATGTTGGAAAAGCGAATTTCTCGCCATTTTTGCCAAGCACTCAACTCCCCGCTTACGGCCCCAGGAAACTCGATGGCCGGGCTCGGGGCAGCAAAGCCAAAACTCCGCAAACCTTCTGCCACTGCTTCTTTGCCGAGCAACGAGGCGATTTTATAAATACAAATATTGCTCGAATGGACCAGAACTTCCTCGGTGGTTAAAAACTCCTTAGGATGTTCATCGTGGATAACGCTTTTACGATCGATGCGCAAACGCCCGCTTTTTTCGCAGTTATGCAGGCCATAAGGAGTTACCTTGCCACTTTGTAAGGCCAAGGCCACAATAAAGGGCTTGAGAATGGAGCCCGGCTCAAAGCGCCAATTGGTGGTCAAATTTGCGGTATTTTCAATCTGCACCCGTTCGCTATCGTTGGGATTAAAACTCGGGCTATTAGCCATTGCCAAAATCCGTCCCGTATGAGGATCACCCACCACCACAAAGCCACGCTTTGCCAGGCTATTGCTCATCCCCTTGGCCAAGGCTTCTTCAGCAATTTCTTGGATAGCTCGATCGATGGTTAGGACCAGGTTGTTACCCGGTTTTTCGGGTTCAGCAAGATCAGGACTAAGGAGAATCTGCTGCCCCCGGGCATCTTTCATCCGCAGCACTTTGGTAGATTCCCCATGGAGCAGGCCATTATATTTGAGCTCCAAACCAATCAGCCCGGTATTATCAATGCCCACATAACCTATCAAAGGAGCAGCCGCGCTTCCCCCCGGGTAGTAACGGGCTGGCTCGAGGAGAAAATGCACCCCGGGTAAGTTCATTTTTTTAACTTCTTCTGCTGCCTGCTGACTCGCTTGACGCTTAAGCCAGGCAAAATAGCTGTTCTTGCTAGCAAGTTGCCGGACTTTTTCTTCTTTTAAATCCAAAATTTCAGCTAAGCGTTTTATTTGCTTTTCGCTAAGATCTAACTTACGGGGATTAATAGCAATTGAAGGCGAACGAATGCTGATCGCCAGAGGCACCCGCTGGTGATCGTAAATATTACCGCGATAGGAAGCCAGATCGAATTGACTCTGATATTGGTGACGAGCGATGGAGCGGAGCGATTGGGCGGCCCCTGGAATCAACTGAATATAGGTTGCCCGCAGCAACAGGACCCCAAAGGAAAGAGCCACAAAAAGCCAAATATGCTTGATCCGCTTATTGTGAATAGCCCCTTGGTTTTCCTTGGCCCGCTTCATTCTTTGCCTGCAATGTTGATTCTCTTGGCAAGATTCTGCTTATTGGTCAATTTTGCCAGGTCCATGGTCAAGAGACTTTGTTTTTTAAGTAGCTGGCTTTCATGCTCTTTTAGCTTGCCAATCTCATAGCCTAACAAAATCGTCTGAACCCGGTGGTGAATCCGCACGAGGGAATAGATCCCCACTACCAGCATAAACAACAACAAGGAAAGAACGCGAATTTTTCCCATAATATCCGCCATATTAAACGCGCAAAAAGCTCCTTCTCGCATACCCTGGTGTTGATTATCTCACAGCTTTCTCAATACTCGAAATATGGTAGACCGTGATTTTGCTCTTGCCTTAGCAAAAACCATACGCTATGGGATGAAACTTAGCTTCAAAACGCAAAAAATCATTTACGGGAACGGTCAAGATGAATAAATTTTCTAGGCTTCTTTTCTCTCTTTGTTTGGCCTTGGCATGCATGCAAAGTGGGGCTCTTCTTGCCTCGGCAGAGACCACTGACTCCACCCATGATATCTGGACCGATAAACACACCGGCCAGTTTATTGACATGTTTCAACGGGTAGCTCCCGCAATAAGCCGGGCCCTGATCCAAGAACTGACCTTTTCTGGTGAGATTCTCGAGATCGGTTGCGGCCCCCGTGGAGGTATAGCTAATTTTCTCCCTCGAGAACTTCTCAAGCATCTTACCTTAAGTGAGCCTAATGCCCAGGCCTACGCTGCTTTGCAAAGCAAGCTTGCCTCTACTCCAAGACTTAAACATCTTGCTACCCGTAGCCTGCAGGCCGACGCGGCTTCTTTGCCTACGAAACTACCCTCGGGGAAAGCATTTAAGACCATTGTTGCTACCAACGTCATGGATTGCATCGCTGATGGCGGAATGGAGCATAGCATCGCTGCTCTCACGAGTTTGCGTGCCCTGCTCCAGCCTGAAGGAAGAATAGTCCTTATTCACTATTTAAATCCAAGTCTTAGCCTAATAAGTAGCCTGGTAAACGCCGAGTGTTTAACCAACAATTGCGTGGCTTTTCCCTACTATTCCTCTACCCTGGTTGAAGATTACATTCTTCCCGATTGCACCGTGGCTTTTGCGGACCGAGACACTTTGCAGCACCCCCATCCCTCAGCTCCCGATAAATCACTTGCTGGCATGATCGATTTTTATTTTCTTGGCGATCTCAAAAGCATATTCTATGGCAATCCTGGGGCAGCTCTTCAGTTAGCCTGCCACAATCAAGACGCTCTTAGCCAAATTAGCCGGAGTCTCCATATGATGACCCCGACCCCAGAGGAGGATCGTCACTACGGGATTCAGCGGCGCACTTTCTTTGACCTCTATGAAGGTTTTCTGGCAGATGCAGCCGAACAAGCTGGCTTAGAGATGCAAGTGTCTGAGCACAAAATGGCTCGAGCTGAAACGGAAGATGCCACCAATATGCCTGGAGGTGTCGGAGCCTATTTGGGTATCTCACGACGGTCAGACTCTGGCAGCCTTATGCTTATCTATAAAACTATCACTCTAACGCCTAAACCCTAGATCAAGTTCATACTTTCTCGAGAACTCGAAGTTTCGCGCTGCGCGCCCGCGGGTTTTTATGCACTTCTTGTTCACGGGGAATAAGGGGGAAAGGACGAATAATTCGTCCATATACTTCTTGTCCTGGAAGAACGAGCAGCGGCAAATCGCGCAAATGAGGTAAAAGAGGCGGGCGTTTCCCAGCTTTATCCTGGAAAAAATGCTTAACCAAACGATCTTCGAGGGAATGAAAGCTTATCATCGACAGCCTCCCTCCCGGCGCTAACACCTCGAAGGCTTGGGTGAGTAAGCGGGAGATTTCTCCCAATTCATCATTAACTTTTATTCGTAAAGCCTGAAAGATTTTGGTAGCGGGGTGCTTGCGACTATGCCCCTTATACGGCGAACACTTCACAATAAAATCGGCGAGCTGTTTCGTGCTGGTAAAAGGCTGATCAACCCGCGCTTCGACGATTTTTCGGGCAAAATAACGCCCCTTGGGTTCCTCGCCAAGGTGAAAAAACAAATCCGCTAGTTCTTCCTGACTTGCCTCTGCCAAGAGCTCGGCAGCAGTTGAATCTGCCCCGTTCATGGACATCCGCATATCTAAGGGCCCATCCTGTTGCAGGGAAAAGCCCCGTTCACTCTGCTCGAGCTGGGGACTCGACACCCCAAAATCTGCTCCAATGCCGCGAATTTTCCCCACCAGCCCTAAACCCCTGACCAAAGCCTCGAGGTCTGAGAACACCCCTTGATGCAGCTGCAAGGTTCCTGCTGCGAGCTCTGCCCCAAAACGCTCCTGTAAACGGGCAATCGCTGCGCTATCGCGATCAATCGCAATCACTTTACCGCTGCTACCTACCGCGGCGAGCATCAAGGCCGTATGCCCCCCACCCCCCGCAGTGCAATCAATGACACAATCCCCGGGACGCAGGCAAAGACCCGCAACAAGTTCCTCAGCTAAAACAGTAATATGATGAAAAATATTCACGAAAATCCATTTATTAGATCAACAGGGAACAATCCAATCCGGGGACAAGATCGCTCGCACCACGGTTTGCCCCGCTGCCACGCTGGAACGGCTCAGCAAAACAGCTTCGGCCAGCTTCACCCCCTTGGCCACGGCGCAGTTCTCGTCGATTACCACAAAGGGACCCAAAACGGTATCCTCGGGTAAGGAATAATTGGCCGCCAGTAAGCTTGGTCCCCCGAGTTGTGAGGGCAGAAATTGCATTTTTTTGCCACAGATTTCCTGCAAAGCAATAACCCCGAGAGGGTCGTAGCTTGATGAAAATGGCTTCTTTGCCCACCAACTGAGCAAGGCGCGGTGAGCCTGCAAATAAGCCTGGGGGGTGCCAATATCATACCAAAATGCCTCACGGCAAAAACCACCAATCGCCAGCCCCCTGGCTATGGCTAAGCGATAGGTTTCCATTATCCCAAAGGATTTTTTTGCGGGGAGAAGTTCTAAAAACTCTTCCCCTAGCACCTGCATGCAGGCAAACCCATGGGGGGTCGCTCCGAGCTGCGGCGCCTCTTCACCACCAATGGCAAGAACTCTACCTTCCTTGCACCATATTTTAAGCTCTCGCGGCAGAGGCTTCGGCAAAAGCGCCATTGTCGCCACCACAGCTTCTTCTTTATGGAAATCCAGCAGCGAACTCAGAGGAAAATCCGTAATAATATCGCCATTGACCACCAGCAAACCACAGCCCTCACGCAATCCCTCCATTGCGGCGAGCGCTCCCCCTGTTCCCAACAATGCATCCCGCTCATCAGAAACGGCAAAACTAAAGCCAAAGGGATTGTTCTTGCCATAAGCGATCAATTGCTCTCCCAGGTGATGCACATTAACGAGCAAGCGCTCCACCCCGGCTTGACGGAGTGCATAGGCCGCGTAAGAGATCACCTCAATACCGGCAAAGGGCAGAAGTGGCTTCGGAATAGTCGAAGTAAGGGGAAAAAGCCGTTCCCCCTTACCAGCAGCGAGAATTACGCCAACAAATTCTTGAGAATTTTTCGTCATCCTAATGCGACCTCTTACTAGATGATGCGGAGGAAACGGCCTCGATACCAGCAGGGAGATAATACTCAATAAAGCTGCTACTCAAAAAAGGCCAACGGGGATCGTAAAGCTCCACCAGGGTTTCTCCAGCAGGTTTGAGATAGCGCAAAAAATCCGCCTTGCCCTTGCGCGTCGCTAAATAAGCAAAGCTGCCCATGGCTTTGAGCTGGCGCTGAAGCAGTACTGCCCGGCAAATTTCATCGGCAAAGGCCTCAACCGAAATTTCGGGCCTAAGCTTCGTAATGGTGACGATGCCTTGCGTCAGCAGACGCCGACGCTGAGCGAGAGACAGCGGTACATAGGAGTCAAAACATAAGGAGACAACATCATAGGGCAGGGGACCGCGACGCATATCTTGAAAATCAATCAAGCCCAGGGCACCATCGGCGCAGAGCATGAGATTGCGGCTATGGAAATCTCGATGCACCCCCGCCAGAGGCAGCTGCTCACTCAAAAAACTTGCCAAAGCCGTACAGTCTCGCTCAAACCAGGAAGTTTCAGCCCGCGACAGTTTCAGTCGGGCAAGAGTATGGCAAAAATGCTGAGCAAAAAAACTCAATTCAAAGCTAAATTTTGCTCGATCAAAAGCCACGGCTTTAAGCCAGGGCCAGTGGTCCTGGGGAGCCGATAACAAGATCCCAATTTGGCAAAAAGCCTGGTGATAGAGCCCCTCAAGCTGCTCGCGGTCAGCCTCCCTAAGAGCCGACAGCACCCCCTCAGCAAAGGTACGATCGCCGAAATCCTCCATTACCACCACACCCAGCTGGGGCAAGACCTCTACAATCCCAGGAACCCTAAGCCCGAGCTGCCGCAGATGCTCGCCCACCTCCACCCAGCGCTGGTTACTGCTAGCTGCCTCAGCAAGTGTCCCTGCCCCCTGCATAATAACTAAGGACCTTTGTGCTCCACCGCCCTCCGCCAATAAAGCCCGATAAAATTTTCGATCAGAGCCGTCTCCGGCGATCTGCTCCAAGCGCAGCAAAGCCTTATGAGCATAAAGCTCCAGGGGCGTTTGTAAGTCCTCAAACTTCACTCCGCCCCCTATACCACTACAAAGGTTAGCTGGGGGCCACACGACAGAGCCACCTCGTTGCCCTCGCTTTCATAGAGCTCACCGTCCAGGGTATAAGGAATAGGCCTCGCACTGCTGACCCTCAGCGTACGGGCTGCCAGCTGCAGTTTGCCGGTGCGAAAACTGTCGGGAAACAAAATATAATTCGGCATAAAACGTCCCACCAATTCTTCGGGACTATGCGCAACACTGACTAAATGCAAGCGCTGGCGATCATGCATAGCCTGGGGAAACAACCGCCGCTTAAAGGGAGCATAGGGAACCGTCGCACACAGCAGGCTCAGCGTGCCGTGACGAAAGGACGAGCCCTCATCCGTCGTAATCGTCAGACACTCCCGCCCAACGATCCGCCGAAACAGAGGGCCCTGCACTAGGGCGGAAACCATCACCCGGATCGTTAAGAGGACAGAGCCCAGGGAGTTGGTTTTGTTTTTATAGAATTCCTTAAGAAAGCGTGCCGAAGCTCCTGAAGCAAAGATAAATCCATAGTTATTAGCGATTTGCAGGCTCGCAAAACTCTGCTCGGGCAACTCGAGGCCCAGGGAGTGGGCTTCGATTAAGCGATACAAGATCTGCTCGGGGCGACCACTAATCCCTAGATTATCGGCAAGCATATTTATGGTCCCCCCGCGCAACAGGACTATTTTGGGAAGCAACTTGGGGGTTTGGCGATAGGTCTCAAGTAAGGCACTCAAGGTACGACTAATGGTGCCATCCCCCCCATTTATGGCTAAAATGCTTATTTCGCGGCGATGGAATTCGCGAGTTACTTGCTTAAGTTCTTCTAAATTGTTAGTAACTTTAAAATGACCGCTTTCCCCCGCAATATAACTCAGCAGATGCTGTCTTTGCGGATACCGTTTATTTAATTTGGAGTGGGGGTTTGCTATTATGCCAATTCCAGCCATATTACCCAGGCCTTTTCGCACTTTCTTTGGGGATAATCGCAAGCAGTGAGTACCAAACTACCAACACCAGCTGGCAAAAAACTACCAGCCCACATAACTCCTCTCCAACTCTACCTGCAAGAGATCGCTAAATATCCCCTCTTAGAGCCTGAGGAAGAACTGGAACTCGCTATACAGCATTTCAATCACCATGACGTGCAGGCGGCCCATCGGCTGGTAACCTCTAATTTACGCCTTGTGGTCAAGATTGCCAATGATTTTCGCAGGGCCCAAGCCAACCTCCTCGATTTGATCCAAGAAGGGACCTTGGGTCTTATGCAGGCCGTAAAAAAGTACAATCCCTACAAGGGAGTCAAGCTCTCAAGCTATGCTGCCTGGTGGATCCGTGCTTATATTCTCAAATATCTCATGGATCACAAAAGCCAGGTCAAGATTGCGACGACCGCCGCTCAGCGCAAACTTTTTTACAATCTCCAAAAAGAAACCGATCGCCTCCTCCACGAGTACGACCACGTCGACACCAAGCTGATCGCTGCCAATCTTGACGTTCCTGAGCGCGATGTAATTGAAATGCAAAAACGCCTTGGCACTAGCGATATTTCCTTAGATGCACCAGTTGTTGGTCACGAACAAGAAACTCTCCGTCATGATATCTTTATCGACGAACAAGCTCAATCTATCGAAGATCTGCTTTCTGACGCCCAAGTGAGAGAAATTTTCACGGCCCATCTCAGTGAATTTCAAACCCAGCTTAATCCTCGCGATCGCTTAGTCTTCGACCAACGCTTACTAAGCGAGAATCCGCTGACTTTGCAAGAAATCGGCGATAAATGCCAGATAACTCGCGAACGCGCCCGGCAGATCGAAGCCGCTCTTCTCAAGAAGCTGAAGAAGTTTGTGCAAGATAAAGGCGCTCTTGATTGCCTGTGAATCTCTCTACCGAAAAATCGTTCGGAAGAGGTTTACACGAGACAGCTCTACAATAGCGGCGCCAGCAGACGAGCACCATTCGCGCCCAAATGCAGCAAGCGCCGCAGACGTAGTTTGGAACGCACTCTATAGGGAGCAGCATCGGCAAAATCTTTTTCTAGCATTTTTTCAACTTGTTGATTGCATTCTTCCCCGTGTATAGCCACCATCATTTCAAAGTTAAGATACATCGCCCGATTGTCAAAATTGCTCGTTCCCACGAAAGTGAGATCATGATCGATCAGGACAACTTTTTGGTGATTAAATCCCTTCTGATAGAGAAGAATTTTCACTCCCTTGCTCTGAATTTGCTCCGCATAGGACATGGTCACCCAATGAACAATTCGCTGCTCGGATTTTTCGGGAATCAAAATACGCACATCAACACCACGTAGAATCGCTAGTTCAAGGCTTTTTTGCAAGGCTTCATCGGGAATAAAATAAGGTGTTGAGACCCAAATACGCTGCTTAGCACCATGAATCATCTGCATGAAGAGCAGCATACCAATATTGGTTTCGTCAAAGGGGGATGAAGGAAAGACCTGCACCCACTGACGAATAAACTGATCCCCCAAGGCGACGGCGGAGAACGAGCGCCCAGAGCTGGGCAACAGCTTGCCTCTGCTGGCTAAATTTGCTCCGGTAGCATATAACCAATCATCAATAAAAACGCTCTCCAATTGCCGAACACTCTCGCCCTTAAGCTGCACGTGGGTATCACGCCACTGGATTTTTCTGCCGAAGCGTCGCCCCACGTATTCTTCACCAACGTTTAATCCGCCGGTAAAAGCCGTGGAACCGTCGATTAGAACTAATTTTCGGTGATTACGATAGTTCATCAAGAAGAAGCGTTTGACACTAAATATCGGCAGAAACGAAGCCGTCTCTACCCCGCTTCGTTTCAAATCCGCCAGGTATCGCCGTGGCAACCAAAATGAGCCCATATCATCATAGAGTAAGAATATTTTCACTCCTTCTTCAGCCTTGCTGATCAAAAGGTCCTTAAGCTCTTTACCAAGACGGTCAGAACGCAAAATATAGTATTGGACAAAAATATAGTGTTTGGCTTGTTGAATACCGCGAAATATCTCTTGAAAGGTAAAGGCCCCATCCACCAGCAGCTCAACCCAGGACTCAACGGGATAAAAAACCGGACCAAAGGCAGAAAACACCCGGCTATATTCTTGCAGATGAGGACTAGCAGGCAAGCCCCCCGCCAGCGGGGAAAGCCCCACGAGGGTTTTCTCCCCCTCGCGGCGGTAGTCATTGACTCGCACCGGACGGAGGAACCAGTACAGTGGTACACCCACTATAGGTAAGGCAAGGTTTGCCCAAATCCACGAAATGCTCGCCGCAGGAGAGCGACGGGCCCCTAAGATATGCAGGCAATTGTAGAAGGCCAGGAGATAAAGCACCACCGAGCCTGTCCAAAGTAACGTGGCCAACCTCTAGCTCCTTGCCGCTCTTCTTAGTCGTTCTTAGGCGGTTGTAAGTCTACGCACCAAATTCATCACGGTCGAACTGGCGAGATAAAGCTCCTCCACCTCTCCCCACTGGCCTTGGCGGTCTTTGCGTAGCAAAGCGTAGGCCCCCAAGTCATGTTCCCCTTCAAAAGCATCCTGAATTATCGCCAGCGCTTGTTTAAATTGCGAGGATTTTTCGTCATGCTTAGCGAGTATTGCTAAAGCTTTTTCCAAATCGACGACGGCATCAAGTTCTTTTTGCTCACGGAGCAATTCAATAAGTTTGCCCAAAAATTTGCACAGATCGCTCACCGAGTTTTGTTTGTTTCTTTTAATAACCGACATGTTCATCCTTAGCTATTCTAGCAAATTCGAGCCATTTTTCAAAGCGTGGGGCAATCCTAGGGGAGCTAGGCTAAAATTACAAATGACTTTACTGCAAGCCGTCTTGGACTATGACTCACCTGCAAATTCTTTCTCTAAACCCCGAGGCAGTCAGGACGCTTACCGCCCTGACGATTAAATAAGTGGTTGACAGGATAGCACCCAGCAAGTACAAGGAAAACTCTTTTATGGCGCACGTGGGCTCATAGCTCAGTTGGTAGAGCAGCACACTTTTAATGTGCGGGTCCCTGGTTCGAATCCAGGTGAGCTCACCACGTCCCGCCCTAATAGAGCAGTCTTCAGTCCCTATCGTCTAGCCTGGCCCAGGACACCGCCCTTTCACGGCGGCGACGGGGGTTCAAATCCCCCTGGGGACGCCAATCCTGCCTTAGTTTCTTCGAATCCTTCTAGCCAAGAATAACTTCATATAGTAGGCTTGGTCGGCAAAACCGGCTACGGCCTCTTGCGGCGAACAGCAAGTTCTCCCCGGATATTTTCACCTTCAACGGGAAATGACGCTAATTAATGGAAGAAGTCAAGAAAATCACCGTCCCCAAGAAACCAACGATTAAACAACTCTATTTACTTGCAGCAGGCCAAGAAATTGGCATGGACTACTTTCTCTTTACCTGTTTTGAGGAAGAAAAAACCATCGCTGGTTTAGTAGGCAGGCATCTAAAACTCAATAACAAAAAACGCTATCCGCTCCTCGCCACGGATCGCCGCGGGGAATTGAACGAGGGTCTCAGCCAGGCTCGGGAAGCTCTGCTGAGCTGGTATGGCGAACGCTATCCTTTCTTAGGGGGCACAGCCGTCCTTGATTACAGCATCCATGGGGAGATGCTAGCCCCCTTTGTGCTGATGCTCTTAGATATTCGCGAGCTTAACCGCCTTAAGGAGCAGCCCCTGCCCATGAGGCTGGCAGCTGAGTCTGATTTAGAGAACGATCCCGCCTGGGCTGAGGTTCTCGCCCAGCTTCACAGCCATTTTTCTGCCTATTATCGTTTTATGATCGCCTATATAGCTTGGCTCACCAAAGCACCGAGTACTAGCCCCCTTGATTTGACCAGTGTTCCTCCCGTAGGTCGCTATTTACAGCTCCTCCACGAAGCCCGACGTCGAGCTGAACGCAAAGCCAACCAAGGAAGCTACAGCAGCGGTGGAGAGCGCAGCGAACGCCCCTCCTATGGTGGGCCTCCTCCTCGAGGGGGCGAGGGTGGTGGTAATGACCGTAATAAAAGCCGTAGTGAAAGCGGCAACTCCCGCGGATTTGATCGTGGACCGCGGCGAAATGATCGCGAGAGCAGCTACCGCAGCAGCGAACGTCGCCAAGGGGGAGAACATCCTCAGGAACGCAACCAAGAAGCACTGCATCAGGTCGAACAGGGAGTCAATACCCTCAAGAAAAACTCCCTGCTTAAAGAATTGATCCTTCCCCCTCAGAATAGCTTTGTGCGACGCGAGCAGCACCAACGGGTGAAAGAACTGGGCTTTACTTCCAGCTCTACTGGCGAAGAAGATGGGCGCGCGGTGAAAATTACCCGCAGTAAAAAAGCCAAATAATTTAGGGTAATTCCACTGCTTCTTTAAGATAAGCAATTTCATCAGGGCTTAGCTGTCGGTAAGCTCCCGGTTTAAGGTCGGGGGGCAAAGTCAGCTTGCCAAAACCAATCCTGGCGAGGCGAAGGACCTTAAACTCCATAGCTTCAAAAATCCGGCGTACCAGGCGATTTCTTCCTTCAAATACCGTGATCAAATACCAGCTTCCGGCCGACTTGCCGAGATTCTCCCCATGGACGTAGGTCAGTTCGCATTTGACGGCCCCATCCTTCAGCTGAAATCCTCCGCGAGTCAGTTTCCGCTCTTGCTCTTTGCTGAGCTTGCCATTGATCAAGACTGAGTACTGCCGAGGAAGTTTATAGCGGGGATGAGACAAGCGTTTAGACAGCTCTCCATCATTCGTAAGCAGCAATAAACCAGAGGTTTTATAGTCGAGACGCCCCACCGAGTGAACCAGCATGGGGAGTTGGCGCAGGGCCGGCAAATCGTAGATGGTGGGTTTACCCTCCTGGCTCACCGTTGAAACCAGGTGTAAAAGCGGTTTATTGAGCATCCAATAGACCTTGCTCGGCTCCGCTGCTTGCACCAACACTCGGTCTAAACAAATCGTATCTTTGCCGGGGACGATCTTACTGCCGAGCTCAGCCTCCTTCCCGTTAATGGTAAAACGGCCTGCGGCGATCAGTTTTTCTGCTTCTCGCCGAGAGTATAAGCCCATTTGGGCTAACCATTTTTGCAATCGAACTAACTCATCCATTTTTACAACCACGCAAATATTTTTCGGAGAAAACTACCTTATATTACAATATCGCCCTTTTCCTCATCTTTTTCCGTGATGGCCGAAAGAGCGCTGCGCATCTCGCCCAACTTTGGTTGGAAGGCTTCAAGAGGGGGGAGCTCGTCGAGGGAGAGAAGGCGATAGGTATGCAAAAACTCCTCCGTGGTCCCAAAGAGCATGGGTCGACCCACTTCTTCTTTGCGCCCGGTACAGCGAATCAGCTCTTTTTCGAGAAGATTTTTGATTATACTGCCCGCATCAACACCACGAATATATTCAATATCAGCACGAGTTACCGGTTGGCGATAAGCAATAATAGCTAGGGTTTCTTGAGCAGGCCGGGAAAGCGGTCGCGGCTTCTTGCTAAACATCCTCTCCATTAAGAAACTAGCCTGCTCGACCGTTTGCATTTGGTAGCCAAGCCCCCGCTGATAGGCAAGAGTAATACCACCAGCGCGTTCCTCATAATATTTTTTGAGCTGCTCGATTGCCTCGCTCACCTGCTTAGCGCTGTAGGTGTCCTCGGGAAGAATTTCGAGAATTTCTCCCGGCTGTATGGGCTTAGCGGTGGCAAAGAGGATGGCTTCCACTTGTGCTTCCAAGCTCAGGCTCTCCTCGAAATTAAACCCTTGGGGGATCGGTTCTTTAGTAAGGGGGCTCCCCCCAGCGTTCGCCTGGGAATTTTTGGGCGTCCACTGCTCACCATCATCTTCATCAGCGAGCGGAGCTTCTTTTTCGTCGCGGTAAGGGGGCTCTTCTACAGCCTCATCTGCGCTCTCATCTCGATTCTCTTCGTCTGCATTTTCTTCTTCGTCTGCATCTTCTTCTTCGTCTGCATCTTCTTCTTCGTCTTTTTCGCCATGATCTGCGCCGTCTTCGCCTGAAGACGTTTCTTCTTCAAGCTCTATTTCTTCGAGTTCTACTACTTCGTTTTCCTCATTAAAATCTTGCATCTCCTGCTTAAAGATCAGCAACTGACGATAAGGTTTTTTCTTCGCGATCACCAGCCTGCGCGGAGATTTACGTTTCTGAGGTTTAGAAGTATTTTTTTTGGCCTTGACCGATTTTTCAAGGGGTTTAGCAAGCTTAGTAGCTTTTTTAATACTGGGTTTCTTAGCTCCAGCCTTTACCGCGGGTTTGTTCACCTTTTGTTTAGGCGCAGTTTTTGCTGAGGCCTTAGTTTTTTTCTTAATCATTATCTTTGCTTTTCTTGCAGAGCTACTCTTCTGCACCTTACTTTTTTTCTTTTTTGTCATCAGCCTTTCCCCCAGTCTTTCACCCAACACTTATATTCGCCGGCTGCTCACCAAGATAAATTTGCAAGGACTCTTCGCTCAAATTTACTCGATAAAGCCAGACCGGACCCATAAGTTCTTGCTGATAAATCAAGATCTCGCCATCTCGCACCAATTGTAAAATCGCCAGAAAATAAGCAATCAATTCATAGCGACTATTGATCTGTTGATAGAGATTCTGGAGCTGGAGAATATCCGCTTTATGTACCAACTCTTTAATATAACTAAGAATATCATTGAGACTAATCGCTTCGCTCTCTGCCTCTACTTTGGCGGGACGACGCTCCGTAAGGGTCGAGAGCATCTGCTCGTAAAGAATCAAGAGGGTGGTCCCCTCACCAATAAGCGGGGCTTCTATGTGCTCGAACTTTTTCTCAAGTCTGTCCCACTCGTTGCTATGCTTAAGCAGCTCACCACGAGCAGCATGCTGGGTCAAAAACTGCGCGCAATTGCGAAACAATTCGTATTCAAGCAAGCGGCGTTGCAGTACCAAGGCTGGATCTTCTTCTTCGTCAAGCGCAAGCCCAGCTAAGCCCTCGTCCTTGCCCAGAGCGGGAAGTAGTCTCCGCGATTTGACTTCAATCAGGGTGGCGGCCATGGCAATAAAAGAAGAAGCATCATTTAAATCCTTAAAGCCGACGAGACGCAAAAATTGCAAATACTGTTCGGTGAGCAGCACCAAATCGATGTCAAAAATGTTAAGCTCATGCACCCGAATCAATTGCAACAGCAGATCCAAGGGACCTTCGAATTGCTGCAATTTAATAAAGTGTTTCGCGCTCATATTCTCTCTATCGACACGGGGTTTTTCCGGGAATAAGGTATTATAAGATATTTGAAAATCCCGCGCTTCTCCTAAAAAATATAATCCTAAGAAAGTACCCTATGCCGGAATTGCCCGAAGTAGAAACCGTCACCCGCTTTATTGATCGTGAAGCCAAGGGGCTAAGTTTTAGCAAAATAACCTTCTATCGCCAACAATTACGAGATCCTATCCCAATAGAACTCTTTAACAAAGTGCTCCTCAATCGCACCATCACCCAGGTCTTTAGGCGCTCAAAATATATCCTAGCTGAAACTACCCATGGTTTTGGGCTCTTCCACCTGGGGATGACCGGTAATGTTCTCTGCCTTGCAAAGAACAAACCTATTAAGCCCCATACCCATCTGATTATGGAACTAAAAGCCCGACCCGGGGCATTACCCCAGTGTCTGCACTTTATTGACCCCCGGCGTTTCGGACAAATTCACGCCTGGGAAGGCCCGGATTGGCAACAGCACCCCTACATACTGGATCTTGGTCCCGAGCCCCTCGAGATCAAAAATCTTGGCGCCCATCTTTTTCGGGTGAGCCGTCGACGTAAAGTACCCATCAAGACCTTTATTATGAACGGGCGGGTCGTGGTGGGGGTGGGAAATATTTATGCCTGTGAAGCCCTCTTTGCAGCTGGCATCAACCCGAAGACCCAGGCTGGTGATCTTGAGCTCGAGGACTACCAACGGCTCGCTCGCCTTATTCGCGCCACCCTCCGCCGGGCTATTGCCGCAGGGGGAACAAGCTTTCGGGATTTTAAGAACAGCGAGGGCAAGCCAGGATATTTCTCCCAGGCCTTAAAAGTCTATGGGCGCGAGGACGAGGAGTGCTATGGCTGCGGCAGTGATATTCAACGCCTTGTTCAGGGAGGGCGGAGCACCTGGTTTTGTGGTAAATGTCAAAATTAGTTGACTTTACCCGGCTCCGCGTCTACAAGAACTAGCCTATGGGTCAGTAGCTCAGGTGGTTAGAGCACACGCCTGATAAGCGTGAGGTCGGAGGTTCGAGTCCTCCCTGACCCACCATGATTTTTTACACAAAATCATGGTATTATCACTGCACAAAAAAATCCCTCCGTCTACAAGCTGAGACCTACAAGCCAAGGACAAAATCTAAATCACCGGCTTAGATTTGGCTATTACCCCTAAATCACAATATAAAATCCTATCTCTGGCCCCTTCGGCGCAGCCCCTTGGTTTGCTTGTAGCTATTTGAGATACTAAGAGAGACCACGAAAAACCTTAGAAAAGTGCTAGATCTATAGTTCAACTTTAGATTTGGCCTCCTTGGCGGGATCTTATGTATAAGCGCTTAGTATTAAATGCTCTAGCAACTTGTCCACCTCGCCCCATCCTCAGCCTGGTGGGCCCTCGCGGTTCCGGCAAAAGCACCTTAATACAAGAGGCCTTCCCCGAGCACCCCTATCTAAATCTGGAAGATCCAAGCACCAGACAACGCGCCCTCGTTTCTCCCGACGAGTTTCTTCATGCTCACCGCAACCAGCACGGCATCATTATCGATGAATTTTATTTAGCCCCTCTCCTGGCTCAAGCACTTAAGAAAATCCTTCGGCAACACACAGCCCCCAACTCTTTTGTCCTGGTCAGTTCCCAACAATTTTTTTTAGATGCCAGTCTTAAAGACTATACTTCCCCATTTACTCTCTTGCCCTTCTCTTTATTAGAACTTAAATCAGCAGCAGTACTTGCCCCCAGCATCGATACGGTTATTGTGGCTGGTGGATTACCTGCCCGCTATCAAACCACTATAAACCCACAAAGCTTTTATCCTGAACACTACCAACGTTGCCTCGAGCGAGATCTCTATCCCTTAGTCAAAGCAAATAATCACCACTGCTTACTGCGTTTTATTCATCTCTGCGCCGCCCGAACGGGACAGCTACTCAACCTTGAATCTCTCGCTGCCCACTGTGGAATTAGCGCCCCCACCGCCAAAAAATGGCTGCAATTACTGCTCAACTCATTTATGGTTTTTTTACTACCTGCCTATTCCCCCAGGCCCTCTGCCAACGCTGCGAAGACGCCAAAACTCTACTTCTTTGATACGGGTCTGCTCTGTTCACTCTTACAGCTAAACACCGCTCAAGATGTGTTGCTTTCACCTCTGCGCTCGGCTCTCTTTGAAACATTAGTGATCAGCGATCTTCACAAGCAGTTTTGCCAACGGGGTAAAGCCGCTCCCCTTTATTTTTGGCGCAACAAAGGAGGAACAGCGCTGGTGCCCTGTCTTTTAGCAGGGGTTAAGACACTGCATGCCCTTGATATCAACACCGCTGAAACGGTGCAAAGCGCAGCCTTCCACAATCTTACTCGCTGGCACAAGCTCACTAAGCAGGAGGCTGCTAATAGCCTGGTGATTTACCCCGGAGAAAACCTCCAGCAGCGGAGCACAGGAACAGCACTAGGCTGGAAGGATTTTGCTAATTTGGTGGATAAACTAGAAGCCCTCTCATAAAAACTCCGTTATCCTGGCATCCATATTCCTGCCCGAAGCACGATCATTCTCGTCTTATAGCTTTAGCGATGGCGATGGCGATGGCAGAAAATTTCAAAGGCCAGGGAGAAGGCCGGTTGATCTACTCTAAGCTGAGATGAGCAAAGTTCTCTATCTTGGTGAGTAACTCCGTACCTCCATTTTTCAAACAAACTCGATTTAGCCCACTCAATCGTTCGTACTTCTTAAGGGGATCTGCAAAGAATTTATCTACTCTGCTTAGAATTTGCTTCTGCTGGCTGGAGAGAGAATCATCGAAGCCTTCATTGCCAGCAATTCGCAGGGCAAGATCAGTAATCGCCATGAATAACTCCTCCGCTTCTAGACGCAGGGGATAGTAGTGGCTCAGAATCAACAACAAGAGATGAGCAATGGTGCTCTGCTCACCAGCGCAGTTATACGCCGGAGAGCGACGGAGTTTTTCATAGGCCAGGAATAAAGAGTTTTGATGGCGATGCGGCAGCCCTGCTGCTATGAGCAAACTCTGTTCTAAGAGCCGAGGCACACCCGCTGGATCGCTATACTCGGCCATCTTGCCAATTTCACCACAGGTGAGCTCCCCCGCTTCAGCGAAAAAAGGCACCATAATTGCCATGCTTGCACAGGTAACCAACTGTACTATAGACTTATCAACCGGCCTACGACCAATGCAGGCATCAGCGAACGAGAGTACGGCGTGAAAAGCAGAAAAGGGCAAGCCTTTGTGAACAAAAATCTCTAAGACCCAGCTGGTGCATATCTCCTTAGCAAAGACAGGAAGCTGATCTTCCCCGAGAAGGGGGGTTTCGGGTAAAAAAGCCGACTCCCACGGCGCTGGATCCAGCGCTTGTAGAGCGCTATTTTCAAACAACCAGAGATGACGAGTGGAGAGGCTAGTCACTTTCCCTCGACGCACGGAGGGATCACCACTCAGTAGGCTTACAATAAGCTCGCTGGCCATTCCCCGCTCCTCCTCACTGCCTTGTAAGTAAGAAGACTGGGCAAGCTCCTGCCTAAGAGAGCCGTGCCATTTGGGAAGATGCTCATTAAAATAAGGCAACGATGCTAGTTCACGGTGTAGACCCCCCACTTGCGGGGTGCCAATTTTTTCAAAAATTTTTAAGAGGATCCCAATTTCAGAATAATCCGGTCCCCTTTTTCCCTGTGCGTCCCACATCTCCTCTGCTTTGGAGAAGACCAGGTGATGCCCACAATAGAGTTGGTAGAGAACGACTCCCAAAGCCCACATATCAGCAGAAGAATCGTAAAGCGAGCCACCGAGCAATACCTCCGGCGGACGGTATAGGGTGGTAAAGGCCTTGTCGAGGGAGACGGCTTGACTAGCAAAGAATTGGGCCAGGGGAGTCAACTCAGAGGAAATAGACTCTGCGGGAAGATGTTGACTTATACCAAAATCAGCAAGCACCACCTCCTGTTCAGTGAAATCTTCATCCCCAGAAAGCAAAATATTAGCGGGTTTTATATCAGTATGAAGAATATTGCAGTGATGCAGCCCCTCTAGACCACGAAAAAGACCACGAGCAATTTTTTTAAAAGCGGCAAAGCTAACCCCCTGGGGATGGTCATCAATATAATTCAGGAGGTTTTTTGCCTTATATTCGAGAACCAAATTGAGATAGCGTCCACGACGATTATCCTTAGTGACAGCGCCGTGACTAAAAAAAACATCCCTCAACTGCACAAGGTTGGGCATTCCCCTTACTTGACTCAAAATTAGCAACTCACGCACCGTGGAAAAAGTGACGGTATCATCTGTAAATAAGGGCACTGTCTTAATCGCCACCACTTCTCCGCAGCCCTCTCCAGATAAAACCACCGCAAGCCTCACCTTACCGTAGGCTCCCTCAGCTATGGGGCGAAGATTGCGGTATCTGCTCGCTTCACTGGCTAATCCTGCTAATGGTATTAGGCTGAGGAACAGGAGCAGGAGGGAAAAAGGCCTTAGCCGCCTTGTCTTTCTATTGAAGAGATCTGTATTTGCCATCGTCTCAATGCCCTCGTTTAAATTAAGCTCAGCACCATTTTCTCATAGGGCAAATTCTTAGGCTTGTCTGCTAAAATAACCGCTGCTCTCTAAGGGGGCAAGAATTCACGGCACGGAGGGAGACAATAATGAAATCACTGTGGTCAACATTACGCTATGGCAGCTCGGGATTTGATTTGCGTGATCTCCTCTTCAAGCTCTGCGCTTACCTACAAAGAAAACCGCTGCTTATCCTGAGGGAGAACCCACAAGCCTGCACCCGGGTATTAGCTGCTTCCGACCGCAAAGGCGCTTTTCTCGAAAGGCTGCTGGCCGCACCGGCCTGGTTGCCAATTTACTCCATCGAATCAGAAGACGGGGAACGCTGGGAGGAATTAGCGGTAACCTGCCAGCAGATTCTCGCTCACTGTAATTGGCAGGCGAACATTCCCTCTTTGGTTAAGAGGGAGGTGAGTGAGACGGCAGCCCTGCTCAGTAAATCAGCAAAAATTTTTGATGGAGAACAGGTCGCACGGCTAAGCTTACGAGTGCTCAGTGACTGCCTGTTTGAGCAGCCGCTTTCCCCGGATGATGAAGGACTCTTTTACCGAGCGTCCCTCGAATGGCGCCGGGAGATCGCCATAAAAAGCAGAGGTGACACCGTCATAAAAAAACAGTTCGTTGCTCGTCTTGCCTCCTTGATACAAAAGTCTAAATTCGCAGCTGCCTTTGCTGCCGAGGAAGGTACTCGCAGCTTAGTGCTTTCGGCTATTGCTCAGCCCTTTATCCTCTCGCCACAAATTAATGTCAGCGATATTTTTGCTGCCACTTATTCATTTCTACTTAACGATCCCCTGCTCTACCAACAAGTCCAACAGGAAGCGAGAAAAGGAAACCATGCGTATCTCGAGGGGGTTCTCTTCGAAGCGATTCGCTTAAAGCACCCCTTTCCTATTCTCGAGCGAGAACTGACGAAAACGATGGTTATTGAAGGCAAAGATTATCCACCGGGCACGCAGGTGTTTATCCTTCTCGATCAGCTCAAACAGGAGCGCGAGTTTAAACCTGAGCGCTGGCTCAACCCCGAAAGCGCAGCCCTCTACGCGGGTTTGATCTTTGGTGCCGGTCGGCGTTTATGCCTGGGTAAGGGCCTGGCACGACTATTACTGCGAGAACTTTTGCGTGAAGTTCTGGTGCAATTGCCTCTTGACCAGGTTCAGCCTCAGCAGGGGCATCTCTACAGTGGCAGAGACAACGATAAACC
Source organism: Deltaproteobacteria bacterium (assembly GCA_023250635.1). Lineage (GTDB taxonomy): Bacteria > Bdellovibrionota_B > Oligoflexia > Oligoflexales > Bog-1112 > JAHFAI01. The sequence goes on from JAHFAI010000012.1 coordinate 44,977, forward strand.
CAGCTTTGGAGAAAGCTGTTACCAAATACGAAAATTCGCAGGAGCCATCGCCGCCAGCTATGTTTTGGGGAGTAAGAAGAACAGAGGCTGTCCCCTGCAGAGATAAAGCCGTGGCGCGAAAGCGCCACGGCTTAGTTAGGCGCTGGCGCGAAAGCGCCAGCGCCGTGTCCTGACGAAGGCAGTGAGGAAGGATCTTTCACATAACATCCGGATATCACGTGACAGATCCTTCGCCTTCGGCTCAGGACACGGCCGTGGCGCTTTCGCGCCACGGCCTAGTTATGGGGGATTGAAATGGT
>JAHFAI010000013.1 GCA_023250635.1 Deltaproteobacteria bacterium
GATAATGATCTCGGCCTCCTGTTTTGTTTTACCGTGGCAAGCTGGCAAGAGACGGTGTTGGTTTTTTTCGCTGAGACGAGGAGCAAGCTTACCGGCGACGCAGAGGCTGATTTTTCCTGCGGCAAGATCGGCAAGCACTGCGGGAAAACGAGAGCAGATTCCTGCCACCTGGCAACGCAGGTAGCTTTCTGCCTCGCTAAACCCAAGAACGGTGACGCAATAATCGAACAAGCTGTGGCAAGCGTGCAGGAGAAACAGCTTGCGTTTCCGCACCTCAGCTATATGGGCAATGACTACGGCACAGCAGTGTTTTTCTTGTTGGGCTGCGGCTGTGGTTCTCTGCCACAGTTCGAGATCATCAAGTGTAGCAAGTGTCTTGCTCAGATCTTGTATACTGTAGGTTTCCATAGTACCTCCCCTGTTCTAACTCCAGTATACACGGGTTTTTGCCGCGAAAACCGTTGATGGAGAGGGAAGCGGTGCGAGCAAAAGAGCATTTCGGTCTCGTTTTTTTTAAAAAGCTTCCTCCCTTGCTAAAAACAGCATTGGTTAAGAGGAAAAAAGATGACCCTCCTTGAGGGAAAAACAGGCTGTTTTTTTGCTTGAGCCAACGATTTCGACGAGCCACCTCCTGACCAATGAAGAGTAAGCAGGCAGCGAGTGAGCCCCCTCCGAGGCATCGAGCTCTGAGCAAGGGCTTCGATAAGCCATACCCTGACCTGTGTTTTTTGGGAGAGCTCGTTTTTCGTCCTTCGCTCACCTCTTTGCAAGGGCAGGGGGCTGAGGTGGTGTCAAATTTTATCCGCTTCGAGCGGATGGAATTTTATGCCACCGTAAGCCTCCTGCCATGCTGGGGGTGGCGAGGAGCGAAATCCACAATTTTGAGGAAGGCTAAAGCGAATTTGGTGACTTTTCAACATTAATAAAATAAGATGGTGGAGTCTGCCTTTTAAAATTACTTCTTGGAGCTGAAAATGAAAGTGACCTTCGCTATTTACATAAGTATGCTCGCAACAGTTTTTATTTCATGCAAAACCACCAAGAGAGACCGCTCCTTATCGGAAGGTGAATTACAATCACCCCCAGCTGCCACCCAATTTGATGCTCCTATCGAGGGGACTAATCTAGTGGGAAAAGTAGAAGAAATAGATGGTTCATTACAAATGGTAGGCCTTCACGCCTCAAAATCTCCTCCCCCGCCCCCCACCCTAGGAGACCTTACTCTTACGATGAGCCCCTTGCAAACAGACAGTGGGGGTAGCTATCCGGTGGTTAGTTTCACCAAGCGACCAAGCACTGCCTATGTAGAATACAAGGTCTGTCAAGGCAGCAACTGCATCGATGACTTCACCAATAGTGATAACCTAGTAATTTTTGATCTTCCCGATCCAAACAAATCAGCAACTATCTCCTTACGAGCATGCAATGAAAGTAATCTAAGCCCCAGCGTTGAGAGTTGCACACCGTGGAGCAAACCAACAGGAACTTTTGCGCAACTTTCTGTCACCCCCATGAACAACCAGAAAATGCATGCCCTACTGGTTAAAACCGGAGACACAAAACGAAGCTTAAAATTTAATGGTTTGACCTTCCTGAGCAATCGTAAACGTGATGAATCGACAAATTCCAGTGATCCCTCTCTTGATTTAGCGCTTACTGGTTTTGGCAACCATATGCTAGCAGAAGGTTTGGTTGTCAATGCGATTGTTAAGGCCAACCAAAGTGCAAAAGCCAGTACGACTTTAAATTTAACCTCTGACGTGTCTGATACCGTGTGCTTTAATCGTGATGATTATAAAGAGTTAGACTCTGAGAAACAGTGTTATCTTGATCGAAGAATAAGCACCCATCCGATTCTTAAATTAAAAGAAGAACTTTTTTGGAACGATGCGGGGATTTTGTGTCAATCATGGCCATGCATCGATGTTATTAACTGCGTGTTGAAACTTAATATAGATATTTACCTTGTATTCGCGGGACACAGATGCATTTCAAACTCTGAGCGTCGTGCAGATATTGGAACTGGCATCGGCATAAGCGTTGCACTTGGTGTAGTCGGTATCGGGGCGACAGTTGCTGGCGCTTACTTGAACGACACGGGAGATCCAGTTAAAGGTAAAGGACTGATGATTCTTGGCGGAGCATTTTTGGCGGGAGCTGTGGTTGCGGGGACTATCTATGGCCTTAAAGCCGATGGCTATATGCTTACCACAGCACCAAGTGTCCAGAAAAAGCTTCTTAACATCATCACCACACAGAATGGTGAACTGGTAAGCGTGCTGCAAAAAATTTTGGTTGAAATTAAAAAGTAAGGATCGCAACAGCGTTGTTGTCTACGAGGAACTAGCTGATATTTACTATTACTCTTCTGGGAACGATTTGAACGCAAAAGATTTTAGCAAATTTGAGGAAATTCTTGCTCGGACAAGCCCCGGAGTTTCCCAAGGAGTAAAATTTCGCTTTATTGGTGATATGTTAGCTGATCGTGGTGTCAACGATGCGCTAACCCTTGCCATTTTGAACACTATAAAGACCCACAAGATTCCTTATGAAATACTTCTCTCAAATCACGATGTCTGGTTTCTAATGCACTTTGATGCCACAAGCGGCTTGAATGCACAAATGATGTCTGATTTTATAACAAAGGACGATGCAATCTCTATTAAGCGTTTTTATCGATTTTTATCCAAAACACCAGACTTACGTGAAAAGTTCACTGCTATAATTCGTACGGCTTATTTGCCTCATTTAAAACTTCTATCCTATTCATCTGGACAGAAAGGGGTTTCCCGACTGGCAGTTTATAGTCACGCACCAATTTCTTTTTCTCTACCTGGGCTTAGAGGTGTGGCCGCTCCGGACGATACTTTGGCTGGTCTGTGGCAATTTTATCACCAGCCTTCTACAAACTTGCCATTCAAACCTACGGTTGAAAACTTGCCTGGGATGATAGATGAGTTGAATGCAAAATTCCAATCAAGTCTTCAGTTGGGAAAGCCACCTTCCTGGAAAGATATTGAGCTTGCTGATCGCGGGCAACCATTGTTTTGCTTTTTTCAGCTTATTTGGCAAAGACCAGGAAAATCAGGATACCCATTCGATTTCGAAGATTTTCGGCAGGAATATCCAGAGATCACCTTTGTTCATGGCCACGATATGACATCAGCTGGGCTGCCTAATGTAGAAAATATAGATAACATCTTTGGCAAGGGCGGGGCGGAGAATTTTAGGTCTCCGTTCGAGAGCTATAAAATTTTCACTGTTTCTCCCCCCGTCTCCCCCTAAAGGATTAAAGGTAAGCGCCCCATCAGCAAGGAGGCTACCCAGCAATCAGGATGAGAAAAACTCGTAATGCCCCCGAACTAGGGTGTATAAGTATAGAAGGAGGCTTTATCAGAGATGAGCAAAGTTTGACCATCAGGGGCCAAGACGAGATGATAGCCAAAATTGTTAGCGCTTCCCCCGGTATAATTGGAACCACTCTGAGTCCAGGTTGAACCACTGCGAGAGAAAAGGTACATCGAGCCGCCGGTACCTTCACCTTCGCCACCTAAGGCTAAGGAATTGCCGTCAGCGCTTAAGGATAGGTGGTATTGGCCTGACTGCTTAGGTCGAGGGGTGCCACGGATTGGTCCAGCTTGTTGTCCCCAGGTGCTGCCACTGCGTGCAAAGATGAAAAATCCCCCAGTGTAAGTTCCTGTTTCTGCCGTAAAGGCTAAGGTGTTGCCATCAAAACTCAGGGCCATTCCATCGAAGGCAAATCCTCCTTGATTGGTTGCCCCACCGCTACCAAGCAAACGAGAACCTTGGGCAGTCCATTTGCCATTTACCAGGGTATAAATAGAAACTCCCACATTGGAAGAACCCACGGCAAGAGTCGTTCCGTTCCCACTCAGAGCAAGGGAAGAGCCAAACCCTGAACCGGCAACAGGAGAATCCAACGTTTGTGTTTTACTCCACTTTGTTCCACTTCTCGTCCAAATTTGAACTACGCCAGCATTCTGCTTGTACGCAGGTGCACCAAATACGGCGGTATTTCCGTCCAGTGCAAGATCAAAACCTTGGGCGAAATTTACCGATGCATCGCCAACATAAGTCGCTGTGTAGTATCCGGAGGTGAATTGATATTCTTGGGTCCAGGTCGTGCCTGAGCGAGTGAAAGACCAGGCCCATTCTGGACTGGCAAATACGCAAGTATTACCATCGGCACTAAGCCGAAGGCTTTTACCTTGAGCACCAAGGTAGCCTTTACCCGCCCCAATAAAATTAGCTTGCTGGCTCCAGGAGTTACCGCTGCGGGTGAGAATATAAATTCTCCCGACGGGACTATTTTGATCAATATATCCCAGCGCTGCGGTGTTTCCATCAGCACTTATGGCCACCGGTCCTGCTTCTTGAAAGGCCCCCGTAATCTTTGTTTGACCTTGTGAGCTACTGGGAAGTCCGGTCGCGTTGACTGTGAAATTCGTGGCGGAAGTATAACTGCTTCCATCGGCAAGCTTGATGGTGGCGGCAAGCCCTGAGGAGAGCCCTGTGCCAACTACCGCAACCAATTTTGAGCTGCTTTTGGTCACAATAACCCCCGCAGCTCCTCCCACCGTCACTGAGCTAGCGGTGGAAAAATCAAAGCCAGTAAACGTGACTACCGTACCAGGCCATCCACTGGATGGAGACATGGACATGGCCCCTAGTGCGCTACAGGTTATGGAAATCGTATTAACGTTGGCTGAAGCGATGGTTCCTGTCCCTCCAGCGACACTACATAAAAATCCGCTAGGTTGGCTTAGAACCTTAACCCCATAGGTATCCTCGGGCGAGAGAGCAGTGCCAAAGGTAAAGTTTGTAGCTTTCGCCCTCACCGTGAGAGTGTCTTCATCGTTATTTTGGAGGATAACGCTCCCCGCCCCCAAGCCACTGATTGTGCCGCCGATGGTATATTGAGGGATACAAGTCAGTGCAACGTTAGTTATATTACTCGAAGCCACCTTTCCCGAGCCGTTGCTAAGCGTACAAAGAGAGCCGGAGGCTTGGCTGAGGATGCTTACCGTATAGCTTTCTCCAGAGCTAAGGCCCTTGAGAAAGGTGAATTTTTCTGCCCCTGAGCTAATCGTTAGATTATCCTGAGCATTATTTTGCAAGACCAAACCCGAGCCATTTAAACCGCTTATGGTTCCCCCCACGGTATAGGTGCGGGGAGCGGTGCTATTAGTCACTGTTGCGACGGTTTTAGCAGCCGCATTGGTGACCTCTTGTGTCGCCGTAGCGACGGTTTTAGTAGCCGCATTGGTGACCTCTTGTGTCGCCGTAGCGACAGGGCTGGCAATGGCGGAGACTGTAGAGTTAGCCGCATTGGTGACCTCTTGTGTCGCCGTAGCGACGGGGCTGGCGATGGCGGAGACTGTAGAGGCAGCCGCATTGGTGAGCTCTTGTGTCACCGTAGTGACGGGGCTGGTTACGGTAGCAATCGTAGTGGAAGCAGCAGTGGCCACCTTTTGGGTGACCGCCGCAACCGGAGTGGTAAGGGTGGAAAGGCCAGCAGAGGCCGACGAGGTAAGGTTTTGCGCGGCGGAGGTTACGGGTGAGATCACGGGGGCAGCAACGGCGGAGATCTTGGAGACAGTCGCATTGGTGACATCCTGAGTAGCCGTTAGTACGGGAGTAGTAACAGCAGACACCGTAGAGACAGCCGCAGTGGTGAGCTCTTGGGTAGCTGTTATCACGGGGAAAGCAATGTTGGATACCGTAGAGGTAACCGTACCTACTACCTCATTAGTAAAGGTTGAAGCTTCGGTCTTTACCTGATCAACGGGCTTACTCCCGCTTTCTCCGCAGTTAATTCCTAAGAAGAGCCAAGCCAGCAGAGACAAGGAAAGAGGGAGCGGTATAACGTTGGAGTTTTTCTGGGCGAGGGATTGTTTGTGGTTTTTTCTATGTCCAAAACCCACGTAATATCCTGTGTTACTTAATAGTAGTTGGCAAAGTGACTGAGTAGTCACGTTTTTTTGCATTTCCTCCTAGCTTATCGGCAAAATTTTTTTGAAATTTAGTTGTGTTACAGACTTGTCAAATTTTCGTGTAGTCGAGCTAATATCCTCTACTCAGTAAGCTAAAAGCCAATTGTTCCAAATGAAGTCGGGCAGGAGATTCAGCAAAGGCTAGCCGCAAACTTTGTACTGCCTGTTCGGTATAAATGCTTGCTCGTTGCAGGGTGGCTTCGCTCGTTTGATATGTCGTCACTAAACCGACAATATAAGCAGCCTGCACATTGCCAATCAGATCCTGGTCAATTATCGCTGCTACTTCGTTAAGCTCTTGGCTAGTGGCTTTTTCCTTAAGCAACAAGAGAGGCAGGGTAAGCTTGCCCTCGCGCAGGTCGGTGAGCAATTGCTTGCCGAGGTCGTCGGCATCAGCGCGATAATCGAGGGCATCATCAACCAGCTGAAAAGCCAGGCCAAGGTTTAAGCCAAAGTGCTCCAAGGCGTTTTTTTGCTCTTCTCCCCGATTAGCCAAAATACCCGCAGAACGGCAAATAACTCCGATCAGAGCAGCAGTTTTCGCAGTTAAAATACTAAAGTAGGTTTCAAGTGCAATGTCGAAGTGACGAATGTTCTCGAGCTGGAGGAGCTCCCCCTCGCTCATGGTGCGAATAGCCTCGGCATAGCGACGGACTATTTCGAGTTTCTCCGTACGCGCCATCAGTTCGCTGGCGGTGGCATAGAACAAATCCCCGACGAGGACGGCGCTTTCATCCCCCCACAGATGGTTAACCGTGGGTTTATTGCGGCGCTTGGGGCTGTTGTCGATTACGTCGTCGTGGAGCAAACTAGCGGTATGAACCAACTCACAGACCCCCGCCATGGGCAGGAGATGCTCGCCCTCGTAGCCCAGCAGGCGGCAGCTGAGCAAAAAGAGTGCTGGGCGAATAAATTTGCCGCCTTCTTGAAAAAAAGTCCTGCAAATCTCTTTGCTTGTGGTTGAACTCTGGGGAATATAGCTGGGGAGCTGCTTACGTAACTCTTCGAGGGTCGCAAAGATCGGGGCTATGGCCTCGGCAAATTGCTGCTCTTGGTGCTCATGGGCTAAGGGATTAAGCTCGATGGGGAGGGTCAAAGCAGAAATTCCTAATGTATAGGCAGAAATAGCGATCTGTTCTGCCTCTTGCAGAACGAAAAACCCCAGAGTAAGCCTTGCGCTTGTTTTAGTCAAATTCTGCTGCAAGTTCTGATTATTTTGTTCCTATTTATAAAATAAGCTGCTAGTGGAGTTAGACTTGCCATAAAACGGCTTTTTAAGTACTATCATTCCTTTTCCCAACTGTTTTAACCCAGCTTATTGGTAATAATTTTGAAAAACAGCCTGTTCTTGCGTTTTTTGGCAAAGCAGGAAAGAGAGTTTATTATTTGGGGGCATTGTGTCAATTACGCTATCTTCTGCCGAAAGTGCCAAAAAAGTCTATGAATCAGGTTATCAGGGTTTTTTGTTAGCCCCACGGAGCTCTCGAGAGCAGCTCCCGTTCAGCCTCGCCCGGGTGGATTTTCCAAAGCTTCTCGCTCATCCCCAGCATCGTCGTCTGATCCGGGCCTTACCCCCACAAATGCTCTATTACAGCTTGCTTGCTCAAGGAGTGGAAGACTGTCTCGAAGTGCTGCCCCATATAAGCACGGAGCAGTTTATCCGCATTTGCGACTACGATGTCTGGCATGAAGATCGGCTGGTGGCTAAGCGTCTCTTTACCTGGCTTGGTTTCTATCGGGAATGCTCGCCCAAGCAAATGTTTACGCGCTTTCGCAGTCTCGACGAAGAATACCAATTAGCGGTATTGACCCCGCATGTTCGCGTTTACACTCCCGAAGAATACGAGAAAATGACCGATGTACAGCAGGATAGTCTGTATCGCTTTCCTCGTGATGCGCTCTTTTATGAAATCACTTCGACCGACCAGGATATCCATACGGGGATCGAGAGTTTGATTGATGCCGCCATGGCTGAAGATATGAATTATGCTATTTCTGCCCTTTCCCATGCTTCTTATCAGTTGCTGGGTGAAGCAGATGAGCTGCTCAAGCAATTCCGTCGTGCTCGCCTCGAAGAAGATGGCTTTGTCACCTATGAAGAAAGCATGGATCTCTTCATTCCCCAGGGCTGGTCGGAGCTGGTGGCTGATTGGCAGATGCCCTCCCCCGCAGGAGCTGTGGGTAGCGATGAGGGGAGCATGGCAAGCGCGGCAGGCAAGCAGGGTGAGGCGTTTTTCTTAAAGCAGGTGCTTGCCCATGGGGTGAGTTCCGGCTGGTCCGGAGAAACCCTAACGAATATCCATCGAGGTTTTTTGTATTTGAGCAATGCTCTATGCACGGCCTGTAGGATTGAAAGTGACGATCTTAATGGACTTCAGCGCTTACTGCTTCACACCCAAGGTTTGGTCGCCGTAGCACTCGAGGTGTTGAGTCAGGGTGAGCTAGGGAGAGCAAGCAAAATTTTGCGGGAGGAATCCCCCCAGCGCTTGTTTCGCGGTGTTTTACAATTGTTGGCTAGCCTCCAGCTTGAAGTTATTGCGTCTTTAAAAGCAGCAGAAATTCCTGGGGCCGAAAAGATAGAGAAATTCTCTAAGCTTCATAAACAGGGAGCCTTGCTTGATTTTCTCGATCGCGAGTGTCTGCATGTCCTCGGCTTTGCCGAAGTAGAACTACTGAAGGGCTTATTTAATCGCTTGCCCCTGGTGCCGGTGGGTGTAGATCCAAGTCCTCAGGGTGTGCATCAGCGGATAGTTTTTGCCCCTGTGCAAAGCCGGGCTGATTTGTTGAGCCTCGGTAGACAGATTGAAGCCTTCCTTGAAAGGGTGCGGCGCGGGGATTTTACGAAGAAGTAAACAGCGATCGTATTTATGCAACAACGCCAGCGATAACCATAAAAAAAGGAGGCTAGAATGCAGAGCCACGATGAATTGTCAAGCCAAGCAGAAATAAAAGATCTCGCCCGCATTATGACTATCAAATATAGCTCACAGCTTGGCGATCGCCAGTTTGATATCGCCGCTAAGGTGGATCAAGCTGCAGCCTATGCCACTACCACCCTGCAGAATGGTGATCGCTCTTTTGTTTATCCGGTGGAGGGCCGCATGGCTCATAAAGAGCAGAATATTTCTCCCCAAGAAGCTCTGTTTCTTTTAGTTGATTATATCGATCATTATTTTACGGAATATTTTCAAACCGGCGAGAACGTGTATATTCCCCTGGATTGGAGCACTTACCACTACGAAAATTTAGATTTGCAATTGCGTGGGCAGGTGCTAAATCATCGAGTCGAGGAACTAGCTGAGCAGTTGTTAACAGGGCACTAAAGGGTCGACATTATGAGTGAGCAGGTAGCTGACTATTTTCTTTTTTTCTCCTATACCCCGCTGATCGCGGGTATTTTTTTGCTTTGTCTCTTTACCCGTCTGCGCCGCATTGCCGTATGGGCTCTGAGTCTGCTTTTTTTTACCATGGTCTATAATCTCTGGTTAAAAGGAATTTGGCGGATGCCCTTACCTCCAGCCCTTAACAACCCGGGTTTTGCTTTTCCCAGTGGCCACATGCATGTGACGGTGGTTTTTTATGGGGCCTTTGCCCTGGCTCTCCGGCGCCAACGAGTGGTGCTCGCTGGGCTGACGCTGTTGATTGTTGGGGTGGGCGTGGCCTTAGTGGTTAAGGGGTATCATTATGTGCCTGACGTCGTTGCTGCTACAGGGTTTGGCTGTTTGAGCTTGGGGCTCAGCAAAGGCTTGGCAAGTAGTTCCTTTGCTCGTCGGCGTCTCTGGTTGATGCCCTTGCTGGGCACGGTGCTTGCTGGTGTAGTCTATGGATTCTTTTTGTGGGCTGCTCCCGAGCAGCAGCTTCTCCTTGGCGCCTTAAGTGGACTGATCTTGCTGACTGCAGGAGCGTATTATTTTAGCAGTCGGCAGGCTCGGCCTTTGTAAATGGAGGGAGAAGTAAACATTGAATTACAAGAGAGCTTCTCCCTTGACAGCTGGATTTGTACTCATTAGCTTCAGGAGTTCTTTGTATGGCATATTAATGTGGTGATAAAGGGATACCTATGCTGTGGTTCAAAGCCTTACTGGTGCTTATCTTTGCTCTGTTCGCTGCTTCTTCCAGTTTTTCCTCTGCAACCCTACCCTCCAAAAAACACCCCGTGCAGGTAGTTCTCCCTGACTCCATTATACATCTTGGGCGAACCGCGCAGATTCTGTTGCCTGATGTAACTTTAAAAACGAGCTTCGATTTATTGTCTTTGCCGCTTATGCAAGCCGGGCAATATATAGAGCCACAAATCAACCTCTACGAAGCAGCCCCTCTGCAACTTATTCGCGGTGGATGTCATTTGTGGTTACGGGAGCAGGGTGAATTAAAGTGGCATTATTGCTATCTACAAAGTACAGCGGCAAGCGGCGAATCCTTATCGAGGCTTATAACCCTGCCCCAACTGGCAGAATATGCTCTTTTAATAGGCCCTCAGCAGAGCATTTTTTACTATTCTCCGCCAAGCGTTAGTCAGCTTGCTGCAATCACGGCGGAAAATAGTGCTGAGCCGTCTCCAAAAACGACCCTTGCTGAGCTTATCGCTGAAACCAATTTCCAATTTAATCCGCCCAACTGTTCACCGGGAGCTTCCAGCGTCGCTCTCGATGACAAAGACACGGAAGAGAAGACAGAGAAGCTGCCGATCGGTATCCATGAGGCGGTAAATGCTCCGTTAGAGCCGTCTTCTGCTGTGTTTGCGTCTTCTCCTGCGTTTTCGCCCCAAATCTTCCGCTTGCTCTTGTGGGAGCTTTGGTGGCTAAATGGGCTTGCCGGGTTGGGCATATATGATTTCTCAACTACTCAGTACTTTCTCAACTACTCAGTACTTTCAAATAAGCTGTCTGTGCTTAGGGCTCGCTTCCCTTCCTTCCAGAGGGGGAGTACTTGGCGAAGTAAGATTTCGGCCTGCTTAAAAGAGAGCTGAGCAGCCGCGTCGCTTTGGGCTGCGCTGGGCTGGGGATGTACTTCGAGATAGAAGCCATCCACATAACCGGTAGCGGCGGCAGCCCGAGCTAAGAGTGGCGCGTACTGACGATGAGCCCCTGATATACCCCCTGCATCCCCGGTGGGTGGTTGCTGGGTGCTGTGAGTAATATCAAAAAGTACCGGTGCGCCAAAACGAGACATAATAGCCAAGGAGCGCATATCCACAACCAGGTCTCCATAGCCAAAACTCGATCCTCGTTCGGTGAGGGAGCCTGCAAAAGGCAAGCCCTCGGCTGTAGAGACCTCCCGTATTTTATTGACGATGAATTGCGCAGCTCCAGGCGCAAGAAACTGGCCTTTTTTAACATTTATCTGCCGGCCAGTTTTGGTCGCAGCAATTAAGAGATCGGTTTGGCGGCATAAAAACGCGGGAATTTGGAGATAATCACAAACCTCAGCTGCTGGGCCCACCTGCCAAGACTCATGGACATCGGTAAGAATAGGGCAGGCAAAAAGCGTTTTAATTTCCCCCAACCAACTGCAGCCTTGCTCTATCCCCGGGCCGCGGGTGCTGCTAATGCTGGTGCGATTGGCTTTATCGAAGCTCGATTTAAAAACAAAGGTGAAGCCAAGCTCACGACTAAGCCCTTGCAAAAAATCTGCTGCCTCGCTAAGCAGCTGGCGAGATTCCGCCAAACAGGGGCCAGCGATAATCAGGGGCAGCGGTGATGGAGATGAGCTCATATAATCCCTTTTTTATAAAATTTTTGGGCAAGGAGGGCTTTCCCCCTCGGCTTTGCAGCCAAAGTCCTCAGTTCCCTCTCTCCTTATTCCAAAAATTTCTGTGAGATGCTAGGATGAAGCGCATGGCGTGAATCGTCCATAATCTTCATTGACTAATGGACGGCTTCGACGTAATTATTAACCCCATTGCGGCGCTTTAGCTCAGTCGGTAGAGCAGTGGACTGAAAATCCACGTGTCCCCGGTTCAATTCCGGGAGGCGCCACCACATCTCCCGAAAGGTTTGGGATTTCAGCTATGGTGCTATTCATTTCGACTCTCCACATTCTCGTGGCACTTTTTATGATTTTGGTTGTGCTCGTACAAGGGGGTAACCAGGGTGGAATGGGTGCCGCTTTTGGTGGTGGTAATAGCCAGGGCGTCTTCGGAGCGGGGGGAGCAACCTCGTTCTTAGGTAAGTTGACTTACGGCGCAGCTGCGGTTTTTATGGGTACGTGCATCTTTTTGGTTATCCTCCAGGGTAAGACGGGAGATGTAGGACTTTCGGGCAAGTTAAAAGAGCAGAAGCAACAAGAGTCTCTGCTTAATAAGCCCGCCGAGAAGACAGAACCTGCCCCTCAGCAGGAAAATGCTCCGGCGGAACAGCCTAAAAATCCTTAGTTCAAGTTAATGCGGTCGTGGCGAAATTGGTAGACGCGCCAGCTTGAGGGGCTGGTCCTGGTAACAGGGTGCTAGTTCAAGTCTAGTCGACCGCACCATACTTTTTGTTTTTACTCTCAGTCTTTAGTCTTCCTGTATTTCTTTAAGTTTTCCCTCATCATAGCTGAAGGCGAAGATCTTTTCATTACTCCAGACGATGCCATCGCTAGAGATCGCTAGAATTAATTGAAATTCTTGGCTGAGCTGAAACTGTTGCTCGTAGATAAGGCTATTAAAAGAGTCATCCGGCTTTTCCAGGATGAATTGATAACTGAGATAATCAAGATTTTGAGTCGGCTTTAGCAGGGATTTTTGCGCTGGACTCTCGCGGATCTCCTCGAGCAAGACAAATTTGTTGAGCTGTACCTGCCCTTTATTTTCAAAACGAAGATAGATCTTTCCCTTGGCTCCGCTGCTTAACCCCTTGGCACTCACCTCGACCACGAATTTTGGTAGAGCGTCGCTGGGCGTGTTCGGCTCTCTTAGGGCTTGTATATATACACTGATGATTTGAGGGCGACGCGGTAGGGCGTGCATATTGGTGGGAAAGAAAGCATTAAGCTTTTCTTGGGCGATATGATAGCGATCAAAATCGCTGGTTTGTAAGGAGGACTGAAATTTTTTGACATTGATGCGCTCAAACTGCGTTTTGAAGCCGGGACCTAATTCCCCCTCAGGTTTTATAAAAAAGCTTAAATTACGGGGAATCTCTTCATCAGGCAAGAAGCGCATCATTCCCACCAAAAAAGCTTCGGGGTATTCGAGGCGCAGGAGCTGATAGAAGCCATTTTGAATCTCAAGGGGAGTGGAGGCAATGCGCAAGGCGGCGAAGGAATCGATGATATGACGGACCTCCCCAAAGGCATCTTGCCGGTCACTTTGTATATTAAATAAGCGAAGGGGATAACTGAACCAACGTCCAAGAAAATGGCTAAGGATGGCAGAAGTAGCATATAGATCCTCATAAGGATGCTCGCTGGCGCTGAGCTTATAAGCCTCGGCAAAATACTGAGCTTGAAGTTCGTGGGGGGCGTTTATTGCTTGGCGTAGCAACTTGTAGGGTAGGTTGGCCGAATAGGTCGCATGAAAGGTGCCAACCCGAGTAATTGAGTCATCGCTTACATAGGCTAGAGAGTCAGGGCGACTTGCATAGGAGCGTTCTAGAGCTCTGATCTTCCGTTCTTCGCTTCGCTGGGGGAGCTGAGGAAATTCATCGAGGGGAAACTTGCTTACCCGGCGCAGCTTGGCCAGGTAGGCTTCGTATTCAAAAACATCGGCTAATTGATCTCTAATCTGCATAGTACAGATCAGCTGGTAGGGCTTTGAGCCAACAAACTTGAAGGTAAGATCAGGGGCTTCATCGCTCTCTGAAACTTCATTCTCTGGCTGGACGCGAATCTCTACCTGGTTGTTATATTGAATTTCGCTTTCTCCCAAGAGGACATCGAAGGAACTTGAGCCCTGCTGGCGACCTGCCTCCCAGATATAATATTTCCCGCTTGGTTCAAACATGGTGATCTTGTTTCTTTTGCTGTTTTCCTGATGCTGAGCTCGGTAGAGAAAAAAGTTATTGAGGCGATGGCTTTCTATCTGCCGGCCTTGACTGCGTTGTTCAAAATGAAAGGTCAGATAGCGGGCTTTTTCCCGGGCCTGGCACTGGGCTATGGCCTGGGAAAAATCTCCGTGGACGGCAGCCAGGTAAGCTTTTAGCCCCCGTTCATCGCTGAGATCAAACTCATAGAGATGCTGGGTTGAGGAAATCAGAGAATCAGCAATTCCCATGTCAAAAGGAAAAAACGGCGTTTTTAAGCCCTTAAAGGGAAGGGGCTTGAGGCTGTCTTGGAGGAGAAAGAAGGTGGAACCCACCATCCCGGCTAAGCCGTGCCCTGCAGTTTTGCTGGTGCTGAGTCCCACCCAGGCGATGTTTTTGCTTTTACGTAATACATTAATGCGGTGCTCGCCCTGTAGGAAAAGAGAGTAAGGCGTGGCCACATCGAGGAGCGAGCGTTCAACGAAGCTAGGGAGATTTTTGAGGACATAGTTAGCGAGGGTAAAGGGGAGATTAACTCCGCCGCTTATGCCGTAGCTACGGATGGTGCCGATCGGCATAGCCGCGAAGGCGCTGTAGCTTAAAGGAAAGACCAGGGGGGTTTCCACTTGGCGCAAAGGGTCATAGAGCTGGAGCGGATTAAACGAAGGGGGCAGCAAGGCCCGTAGAGCAGGGACGATCCCAAACCAATTGTTAAAGGCGTAACGCCAGGTGGGGAGGAGCTCTTTGTCGACGAGTCTTCTGGCTTCGCTTTGCAGATGGATATCCACTATATCTATGCCGGCGTTATTGCCGAGTATCACCGGTACCGACTCGATGGTCGTGAGGGTTGCGTCATATTCGGGGCCAAAGGAAAAGCGGTCCATTATAACGTAAGAGCCGAAATCGGTGCTAAAGACAGAGCGGTTGAGATTGAGGTTGAGTTGATAGGAGTCAGAATAGCTATAGGTAAAAGAATTATCGAGCAGTGAGTAAAAAAGGCTATCGAAGAGCGAGTCAAGAGAGTGATTGATAAGCCTGGCGCCTGATTTAACATTATCGCTGCTGATCGAGCCAAAGAGGTCTTGAATATTAGGAAAATAGGTACTGAAGGGATTCTCTTCAGGTTTTTGGTCAACGGGGAGCTCATAGGTGATGCCGAGGGAACTGCTGCCGGGTTGAGGAGGGGCAAGGCTGAGGGCTGGGCTGTTCCATAAAGAGAAGAGGCTTCCCCAGAACCATGGGCGAGCTGCTGCTGAGAGGGGCCTCATATGCTGGCTCCTATTCCCCCAACCAGGCCCCATTGGCTCCTCTGCTCCTCATCAGCCTTGCTGGTAATTTGACGGGCAAAGGTAAGCGCTAGCTGGAAGGAAAAAAAATCCTTAAAATATCGGCGCCATCCCAGACTGGCAAAGCGTCGATCCTGCCTCTGTTCGTCAAAAAGGCAAAAAAACTGGTTGCCGTGTCTACGGGGAGATTGCAGGTAAAGGCGGAGCAGTTGCTCAAATTCGCTTAACCACAGATTGGGATGAAGGTAGGAGCGAATAAATTCCACCTGAATCAAGCGATCATCAGCATTGCTATTAACGAGGGCTAAGCCCAAGCGCTTGCTGCCCTCGCGATGGTGATAGAGGGAGGCTATGGCTTTGGTTCCTTGCCAGCTGGGTCGTTCGTAGAAAATCCTGGCGCTTAGGGCCTTAGCTCGCAGTTTTTTATCTTCGCTAAAGACGCCGAGCTGGACAAAGAAGCTCTGAGCATTGCTCAGAGTCAGATTGACTCCCAAATCTGGCCCTTGCCAAAACTGCTTGGGTAAATAGAGAGAATAAAGACCGATTAGAGGCTGGCGTTCCACTCCAAAAGGAAGAACATGCTTGCCCACACTTACTTGCAGGCGATCGCGGTAGATTGTCCCGTACTGGTAGACAAGATAGGGTAGAGAGCCGCTCGGTTGGGGCTTGTCTCCTTGGTCGAGGGGGCGCTCGGCAAAATACCGAGCTGAAGCCTGGAGAGAATGTTGCTCGCCGTAGTGAAGGGCTGCAAAAGCCTGGGTCTCATGGGCCAGCTGGGCTTTGGAGTCGCCGCGGTTAAGAGCGTGGAGGTCGGTTTGACTCTGTCCGTTTAGGCAGAGAAGAAAGGCTGGCGAGGGGCGCTGCCCGTCCCCTTTGTTCTCATAGGGGCATGATCCCCAGCCCATTTTCCATGAGGGTCGAGCTGCATCTTCGCCCCGGGCAAAGCTAGCAAAGCCAAAAGCGAGGAGCAGAAGCCCAAGCGCTCGTCTACCCATGGGAGGGTCCTCCCCCTAATCAAAATGAAAGAAAGGAATTAAATAGTCTTGACTTTACTGAGGACCTCTTGCTAAACAATAACTTCTCATTCGGTTCGGTAAGCCTGTGTAAAACAAGCCAATGCCTAAGAAGAGACCAAGCTAAGCCACAGTAAGCCCAAGAGCCACAGTAAGCCCAAGCCTTGCCTCTTTGTCCCCAAGACAAGCCTTAATCCCCTTGGTTTTTGTCTACCCGACTTGCCCCTGAATGTGATTTACCATCGAAATTAATTATAAAATGTACAGGGTGTTATGGAAAGCGAAAAGATCCGAATTCGGCTGCGAGGCTACGATTACCGCCTAATCGATCAATCTGCTGCTGAGATCATCGAAAGAGCGAAGCGCACAGGAGCTAAAGTTGCTGGGCCAATCCCCCTGCCAACTACGATTAACCGTTATACGGTTTTGCGCAGCCCGCACGTCGATAAGAAGTCTCGTGAGCAGTTTGAGGTACGAACCCATAAACGGGTTCTCGATATTCTTGAACCCAAACAACAGACCATTGATGCTTTGATGAAGCTTGACCTCGCCAGTGGGGTTGATGTGGAGATTAAGCTCTACTAGTCCCTAGAAAAGCAGGGCAGAATCTCCCTGCGAGTAAGAATAGTACATCCATTCAGCAATCAGAATGTAGGTTAAATGATGGCCAAGTTTACCAATAAAGGACTAATAGTTAGAAAGATAGGCATGACCCGAGCTGTCGACGCTGCCGGTGAAATGATTCCTATTACCCTGCTTAAAGTCGAAGATCAAACGGTTACTAAAATTCTCGAGCTCCAGCGTGATGGCTACCATGGTTATCAGGTGGGTTTTGTCCAAAAAGCAGAGAAAAACCTTACTAAACCAGATGTCTATCGCCTCCGTAAAGTTAAGGTAGACGAGAACTATAGTCGTTTCAAAGAGTTTCGTTGTGCCCAGGCGGTTAGTGGTCTTGAGCTCGGCGCCAAAGTAACGGCTGAGTTGCTGCAAGCGGTAACCGCCCTTGATGTAACTGGTATTACTAAAGGACGTGGCTTCCAAGGTTCAGTAAAGCGCTGGAATTCAGCTATCGGTCCTAAAGGTCACGGCTCGCGGTTTCATCGTCGTCCCGGTTCCTTAGGGCAAAATAGCTCACCGGCTCGCGTTTACAAGAACAAGCACCAGCCAGGTCATTTGGGTGTCGAAAACGTTACGATTAAAAATATTCAAGTATTCGATATCGATGTTGCGCAAAACGTCATTGCTGTAAAGGGCTCGGTCCCTGGTCATCGTGAGGGGTTTCTCGCAATTCGCCCGAGCCATGAAAATTAGGCAAACGCAGCACAGGAATAGAGGTAAGAGAACATGAAGTGGGACGTCACAAACATTGACGGCGAAAAAATAAAGTCGATCGAGCTGCCAGAATCTATTTTTGGTCTCGAAATGAACGAAGGGGTATTGCACAGCGTTATTAAGGCTTACCAAGCCAATAAACGCCAGGGCACCCATGCTACCAAGACTCGCAGCCTGGTTTCTGGTGGGGGCAAAAAACCCATCCGTCAAAAAGGCACGGGTGGCGCTCGTCAAGGCTCAAGCCGTTCTCCGCTGATGCCCGGGGGGGCGACCGTTCACGGTCCGCAACCACGCGATTACCGTCAGCATATCAATAAGAAAACCAGGCTATTGGCGCTTAAAATCGCCTTGAGTGATAAGGTTCGTCATAACAAATTGTTTCTGGTGGATGATTTTGGCATCAACTCCTACAACACCAAGCAAGTTGTTAAGTCCTTGCAGGTGATCAGCAGGGGTGAGGCAGCTCGCACTACCCTCGTGGCGGATGAGCGCAAAGACGACTTCCTTTACAAGTCGACCCGCAATATCCATGGAGCGATGAGCTTGATGCCTGCGGCGATTAATGCCGAGAACGTCCTGCGCTACGAAGCCTTGGTTCTCAGCGAAACTGCCTTGGCTACTTTGCACCAACGGCTTCAAGGTGAGGAAAACTAATAATGGACATCTATTCAGTACTGATTCAACCGATGCTCACCGAAAAGAGCAACGAAAAGCGTGAAAGCGAGCAAAAGTACTCGTTCTTGGTTAAGCAAGAAGCCAGCAAAGGCGATATCAAACTCGCTGTTGAAAAGCTCTTTGGCGTTAACGTCACTGCTGTTAACACGCTGTTGACTCGCGGTAAGGTGAAGCGTCGTGGAGCGCGGCATTTTTTGAGCGATAAAAAGAAAAAAGCGATTGTTTCCATCGCTGCTGGTCAGAAGATTTCGAGTTTTGAAGATCAGTAGTAGGTTGGCGGGCCAAAGTGGCACCAGCGAGTGAGCGTTATCACGAAGCATGAAGAAATAGGGCAGAATCGTCATGAGCATTAAAATTTACAAAGGCACAACTCCTGGCCGCCGTAACATGGCAGTGGTCGATTTTGGTGTGCTGGATAAAGTAGAACCGTATAAGCCGCTCCTCGAAGGGCTACGTAAAAACGGTGGTCGTAATAATTACGGACGCATCACCGTCCGTCATCAAGGTGGGGGCGCCAAGCGCTCGTATCGGATTATTGACTTCAAAAACCTTAAGCTCAACATTCCTGGTAAGGTTGAGTATATTGAATACGATCCTAATCGTAGTGCCTTTATTGCTCGGGTCGTGTATCAAGATGGTCAGCGTCGCTATATGCTGGCTCCTGATAAGGTAAAGCGCGGAGACCAAATTATTGCTGGTCCCGAGGCTGATATTAAAGACGGAAACTCGTTGCCTTTAGCCAACATTCCTGCGGGGACGCTGATCCACAATGTGGAAATGAAACCAGGCAAGGGTGGGCAGATGGCACGTTCAGCCGGTACTTACTGCCAGTTGGCTGGTAAGACTGGTGAATATGCGCAGATCAAGTTGCCTTCCGGGGAACTGCGCAAAGTACCGATCAACTGCTATGCTACCATCGGTACGGTAAGCAACCATGACCACTCCAACCGTAAAATCGGTAAAGCTGGTAAAAGCCGTCACTTGGGAATTCGACCTACTGTTCGTGGTGTTGCCATGAACCCGGTCGATCACCCGCATGGTGGTGGTGAAGGTCGTACCTCTGGTGGTCGTCACCCGGTAAGTCCATGGGCGAAGCCAACAAAGGGTTATAAGACTCGCTCTAACAAGCGAACCAGTAAATTTATTATTAAACGCCGTGATAAGAAATAGGCAGGAGGCTAAAAGTGGCTCGTTCAGTACGCAAAGGCCCTTTTTTCGATTTGTATTTAGTGAAGAAGGCGACAGTAGCCAGACAGGACAAGAAACCTATCAAGACCTGGAGTCGTCGTTCGACCATAATTCCAGACTTTGTTGGTTTGACTTTTGCAGTCCATAATGGCAAGAAATTCGTCCCGGTATTTGTAACCGAAAATATGGTCGGCCATAAGTTGGGCGAGTTTTCTCCTACAAGAAATTATCGCGGACATAGTAAAACAGCGAAAAAAGTCTAGGTTAGAGTAAGGATACCGTTATGGTTGCAGATTTTAAGGTTTTTCTCAAAGGGGTACGCATTTCCCCGCGGAAAGCCCGATTGGTTGTGGACTTGGTCCGAGGTAAGCAGGTGCAAGAAGCCCTTGACGTCCTCAAGTTGACCCAAAAACGTACCGCCCCTGTGCTGGCAAAGATGATCTCTTCGGGGATCGCCAATGCTCGCAATACCGCGACGGTCGATGTGGATAACTTGGTGGTTGCTGAAGTGATGGTAGACGAAGGTCCAACCATCAAGCGCTTCCTGCCGCGTGCGCAAGGACGGGCGACACCAATACGCAAGCGTACTTCGCATATTTCCGTGAAATTGAGAGAGATTTAAGGAAGGGTCGATCGGTGGGACAAAAAGTTAATCCAACGGGTTTTCGTGTAGGGATCATCAAAGGATGGGCATCGCGTTGGTATGCCAACCATAACTATGCCGACCTGATTAAAGAAGATATCGTCATCCGTGACTTTATCGAGAAGCGTTTCGGTTCTGCTGGTTTGGCACGAGTTGAGATCGAGCGCGCTGCTAAGAATGTCAAAATTAACATTCACAGTAGCCGTCCCGGGATTATTATCGGGAAAAAAGGCACAGGCGCCGAGAAGCTAAAAGCTGAACTGGTAAAGATGTGCAAGATCAAGTCTGGGGAAGCAACCCTGAACGTGTTCGAGATCAAGAAGCCTGATACCAATGCCCAGCTGGTTGCCGATAGCATCAAGCAACAACTCGAAAAACGCGTTTCATTTCGCCGGGCTATGAAAAAAGCCATTTCGAGTGCCATGAAGGGTGGAGTCAAGGGGATCAAAGTTCAGTGCTCTGGTCGTCTTGGTGGTGCCGATATGTCTCGAGTTGAGCGTTACCATGAAGGTCGCGTTCCCCTGCATACTTTGCGGGCGGATATCGACTATGCTCGGTCGGAAGCATTGACGACCTATGGTTTAACAGGTATTAAAGTTTGGATTTTTCACGGTGAAGTATTAGACAAGTAATTGTCTTGTATCTCTAGAACGAGGAGTTGGTATCTATGTTGGCGCCTAAAAAGCTCAAATACCGCAAGCAACACAAGGGGCGCGTGCGCGGAATGGCCCAATCTGGCACCGAACTAGCCTTTGGTGATATGGGGCTGGTGGCTCTCGAAACCGGACGGATCACCGCTCGCCAGATTGAAGCGGCCCGTATTGCTCTCACTCGCAAAACAAAGCGGGGCGGGCAGGTGTGGATAAAAGTCTTCCCCGATGTGCCGGTAACCAGAAAACCAGCCGAAGTACGGATGGGTAAAGGTAAAGGTGCAGTCGACCATTATATCGCTAAGGTTCGTCCTGGACGCATCCTCTACGAAATCGGTGGTGTGGATCGCCCCACGGCGAAAGAAGCCTTGGAACTTGCGGCAGCAAAACTGCCGATTAAAACCAAATTACTTGTCAAGGGCTTGGACCCTTGGATTCGAGCGGAATAAATGAAAGCAGCAGAACTAAGCAGTGAAGAAATCAAAGGCTTTAATCTTCAGCAACTTGGCGAAGCCGAGCGTGAAATACGCCGCGAGCTTGCCCTGATGCGCATGGCAGTACTTAAGCAACAGAAATCCCCGCTTAAGCAAGTACGTGCGATGAAGAAAAATATTGCCCGGATTAAGACTTTTTCAAGCCAATTACATGCTCAGCATGTGGGCAAATAGGTAGGTTATGAAGGATACGAACGCACATCAAAAGACCCTTCGCTGTCGTGTACACAGCGATAAGATGAACAAATCTCGCGTTGGTGTGGTAGAGCGCCGGGTGAAACATCCGGTAGTTGGCAAGTATATTACCCGCACCACCAAGATTATGTTTCATGACGAAGCTAATCAATGCCGTATCGGCGACGAAGTAATGATTCGTCAAACCAAGCCATTTAGTGCTAACAAAACATTTATTTTAGACAGTATTCTTTCACAAAGTCAGGAATAAGTAGGCCTATTCATTGGATAGGTACATTGGGGTTTTAAGCCATGATTCAAATGGAAACCGTGTTAAAAGCGGGCGATAATTCCGGCGCAAAACGGGTTAAATGCATTAAGGTCCTCGGGGGCAGCAAGCGTACTAGCGCCAGTGTTGGCGATATTATTGTTGTTTCCATCAAGGAAGCGATTGCCAACAGCAAGGTAAAAAAAGGCAGCGTCCATAAAGCGGTGGTGGTGCGGACCGCAGCTTTTATTAACCGCAGCGATGGTTCTACCATACGCTTCGACGAAAACGCTTGTGTGCTGATCAAGGAAAAAGATAATGAGCCGATCGGAACCCGTATTTTTGGACCGGTCTGTCGTGAAATCCGTAGCAAAGGCTTTGTTAAGATCGCCTCGCTAGCACCGGAAGTGCTCTAAAGAAACCCATAGCTTCTATTTGTGGAGATAACAGGTGGCTGAGTATACGCCCAATTTAGCAACAGCCTATAAGGCTAGCATCGGTCAATTGAAAAAAGACCTTAATATTGCCAACCCGATGCAGGTACCACGTCTCGAAAAGATCGTGGTCAATATCGGTCAAGGCGATGCGGTACAGAACGTCAAGATTCTCGATGCAGCCATTGAAGACCTGCGTGCAATTACCGGTCAACAACCGATTAAACGTCGCTCTAAAACCAGCATTGCTGGCTTTAAATTGCGTAAAGGCATGCCGATTGGCTGCTCAGTAACGCTGCGCCGCGAAAAAATGTATGAATTCTTGGAGCGCTTGGTCAATACCGCGATTCCTCGTATTCGTGACTTCCGTGGATATTCGCCTAAGGCCTTTGATGGTCGCGGTAACTACTCCTTGGGAATCAAAGAGCAAATCGTGTTTGCTGAAATTGACTATGATAAGGTCGATAAGCTGCGCGGTCTCGGTATAACCCTGGTGACCACAGCGAAGAATGATGTTGAGGCCCGGGCCCTGTTAGATGTTTTCAAATTTCCATTCCGCAAGTAGCGAGGAGCAATCGTGGCACGTAAGTCCCTAATCGAAAAGTGCAATAAGACGCCGAAGTTCTCATCGCGGGCGTATACCCGCTGTAACAAGTGCGGTCGCTCTAAGGCGGTCTACCGCAAATTCGGTTTGTGCCGGATCTGTTTTAGATTGATGGCTCTCAAGGGATACCTCCCCGGTGTGGTCAAGGCATCCTGGTAAGTACGCTGGAATATTACGAAGTGTTTTTGGAGTATATGCAATGAATGTAACAGATCCCATAGCTGACCTTTTGACCCGCATTCGCAATGCGCAGAAGGCCCAGAAAGAAGTGGTAGCCGTTCCAGCGTCGAAGATGAAGATCGCGATTGTTCACCTTCTTAAGCAAGAAGGTTTGGTTCGGGCTTACAAGTGTATTCGTGATGACAAGCAGGGCGTTATTAAGATTGCTTTGAAGTACCAGGAAGGTAACGTGCCCAAGGGAGTGATCTCTGAGCTGAAGCGCGTTTCCACCCCCGGACGTCGAGTTTATGTAGAAGCGGAGAAGATCCCTTACGTGAAAAACGGCTACGGAGTGGCGATTATTTCGACTTCTCGTGGAGTTATGACTTGTCGTGAAGCGCGTACTCACCATATTGGTGGTGAGCACCTCTGCTCCGTTTATTAAACTGAGGTTAGCAATGTCTCGTATTGGTAAAAAATCAATTCCAGTGCCCAAAGGGGTCGAAGTAACCATTACCGGGCAATCGGTAAAGGTTAAAGGACCAAAAGGTACGCTTGAGCGCTCTATTCATACCAGTATGCGGGTGGTGAAGGCTGAGGGAGCTCTTGGTATCGAGCCGAGCAATGATCGTGCCTCGCTCTCTCAGTATCATGGTTTAACTCGTAGCTTGATTAATAACATGGTCCAAGGGGTAACCCAGGGCTTTACTAAAAGCTTGTTATTACGCGGTGTTGGATACAGAGCAGCCCTGAAAGGGAGCGAATTGCAATTGACCCTTGGCTATAGTCATCCAGTAATGTATCCATTGCCGAAGTCTATCGCGGTAAAAATAGATAAGCTTGGTAACGATCCGATGATCGTCGTTGAAGGTATCGACAAGGAGTTGGTTGGGCAGACGGCAGCTAACATCCGTGGGTTCCGTAAGCCAGAGCCCTATCATGGAAAAGGGGTTCGCTACGTCGACGAAGTAATCGTAACTAAAGTTGGTAAATCCGGAGCGAAGAAATAATCATCCGCTGCCGAGGCCAGGCTGAGCGCTGGCACGGCAGAAATAACGAGTGGATCAAAGATGAGTGCTAAAACTAAAACTGAACTGAAAGCGCGTCGTAAGAAAAGAGTGCGCAAAACTGTCTCCGGTACTAGCGAGCGGCCGCGCCTGTCGGTATTTCGCTCGGCGCAACACGTCTATGCCCAGGTAATCAACGATGAACTTGGGGTGACCCTGGTTTCGGCGAGCAGTTTTGAAAAGGGCAGCAGCAAAGCCCGTGCCAACATGATTGTCTGCGAGACTATTGGCTCACGTATTGCCGAGCGTTGTTTAGCAAAAAACATTACCAAGGTTGTCTTTGACAAAAACGGTAACAAGTACCACGGAAGAATTAAGGTTCTGGCAGATAAGGCACGAGAAGGTGGGCTTCTTTTCTAAACATACTAGTGTATAGTTTGCTAGTTGGAGAACGGTTTTGTTAAATACTAAAGATAAAGACAATAGAGAAAAAGACGCCGATGGCATTCAAGAACGCGTAGTATCCATCAGCCGAGTTGCCAAAGTGGTGAAGGGTGGACGGCGTTTTACCTTCAGCGTCTTGGTAGTGGTAGGTGACGGTATTAATCGAGTGGGCTTCGGGGTTGGTAAAGCCGGTGAAGTGCCTGATGCGATTAAAAAAGCGGCGGAACAAGCTAAAAAGACCATGGTAACCATTCGCCATGTTGAGGGAAATATTCCCTTCGAAGTGGTCGGTCGTTTTGGCTCATCCAAGGTAATTATGTTCCCGGCTAAACCAGGGAAGGGAATTATCGCGGGTGGTGCGGTTCGTCAGATCGTCGATATTGCTGGTATCAAAGATATCGTCTGCAAAATTCACGGTTCTAAGAACCCCAAGAACGTGGTTCGCGCTACCTTCGATGGTCTGCTCCAGTTGATCAGTATCGAAGACTACGCGAAGCTTCGTGAGCGTACTCCCGAAGAAGTTCTTCAGGTCCGGGCGCACAACAAAAAATCTACCAGCGAAAAAACCGCTGTAGCAGCGCAGTAAGGCGAGGAAGGAATGAGCATGGCTAACTTTATTGAAGTAACCCAAATACACAGTGTCATCGGACATCCCGAGAAGACTCGCCGGATTATTAAAGGTCTCGGCTTGGGTGGTATCGGTGGCGTTCGCCTCCACAAAGATAACAATTGCATTCGCGGGATGGTTAACAAAGTTAAGCATCTGATTCGCTATCGCCTGATTGCGGAATAGGGAAGGTTCTCACTCGTATGAAAAATTTAAGTAATTTACGCCCTAACGCCTCCTCCAATGTCTCTAATAAGCGCCTTGGACGGGGTATTGGTAGTGGTCTCGGTAAAACGGCTGGTAAAGGTCACAAGGGACAGCGCGCCCGCAAGAGCGGTAACGTTCGCCCCGGCTTCGAAGGTGGACAGACGCCTTTGTATCGACGTTTGCCTAAGTTTGGTTTCCACAATGACCACCGTAAGGTAGAGTATACGGTGATCAAGCTGAGTCAGCTTAACCTCCTTCCTGCAGGCGAGGTTGCAGACCTGCAAAGCCTAGGGCGATGCGGTTTGGTAAGGGATTCAGCTCTGCCTATCAAAATTTTAGCTGGTGGCCAGCTCAAACAGAAGATTACCGTTAAGGTAGATAAAGTAAGTGCTGGGGCGAAAAAAGCAATTCAGGAAGCAGGCGGCGATGTAGAGGAGATCTAATCTGATGGCTGACCCGATACACACTCTTCCTCAAGAAAAACTTAATCATCTTCAGAAGAAAATTCTTTTTACGCTTTTCTTTCTAGCCCTATACCGTATCGGGGTTCATGTCCCTATTCCTGGGGTGGACACCCATGCGCTTGGCGAATTCTTCCGTGAACAAGGAGCAAACCTTTTTGGTATGTTCAATATGTTCTCCGGGGGGGCCTTGCAGAATTTCTCGGTATTCGCTCTCGGAGTAATGCCTTATATTTCAGCATCGATTATCTCCCAACTATTGACCGTGGTCGTGCCTCATTTAGAGATGCTCTCCAAGGAAGGCGAGGCTGGCCGTAGGAAAATCACTCAGTACACGCGCTACGGTACGGTGGTTCTTGCTATTATCCAGGGCTTTATGATCGCCAAGAGTCTTGAGGGAGCCAACTTTAATGGTAGCCCCTTGGTACTGCACGGGGGGATGGCCTGGAAGGTTATGACCGTAATTTCGCTTACTGCCGGTACTGCCTTTGTGATGTGGCTCGGTGAGCAAATTACCGAAAAAGGCGTCGGTAACGGTATGTCCTTGGTTATCTTTGCTGGTATTGTCGCAGGTTTACCTGGGGTAATCACCAACACTTATACCCAATATACCAGCCAACAGATGGATCTTTTTCGCATTCTCTTGATCAGCGTGGTGTGCATTGCCATCGTCGCTGGTGTGGTCTTTATGGAGCAGGGAGCTCGGCAGATACCCGTACAGTACGCGAAGCGTCAGGTGGGGCGTAAAATATTCGGTGGGCAGAATTCCCACTTGCCTATTCGGGTCAATACCGCAGGGGTTATCCCCGCAATTTTTGCTAGTCAGCTCTTGCAGGCCCCGCTTACCGTGGCGGCGATTTCGCCTTCGGGTCGGGTTGCTGAGTTTATCAACTTAGCCTTTGCCCCAGGCAGTTGGCTTTATAACTTGGTGTATGCGGCTTTGATTATTTTCTTTGCATTTTTTTACACCACCTTGGTGTTTAAGGCAGACGATATTGCCGAGAATCTTAAGAAGCACGGCGGATTTATTCCCGGAATTCGTCCGGGAGCTCGGACTGCAGAGTTTTTGCAGAAGGTCTTGAGTCGGCTCACCCTGGTGGGATCTCTCTACCTGGCAGCTATTTGCATTGTCCCCTCGATTTTTACCAGCAAGTTTAATGTACAGTTCTACTTTGGGGGAACAAGCTTGTTGATTGTGGTGGGGGTTGCTCTGGAGACCTTCCGGCAGATAGAGGCTCATCGGCAGTCCTTACGCTATGATTCCTACCTAAAGCGCAGCAAAATACGGCCGCGCAGAGGCGTGGGAGTATGATTTTTATACTGATTGGCCCCCCGGGTGCCGGTAAGGGCACTCATAGCGATGCTTTGCTCCGAGATTTCCCGTGTACCAAGATAGCCACAGGGGATATACTTCGTCGGCATATTAAGGAAGGCAGCTCCGTTGGCCGGCGTTGTGAGGAGATCATTGGTCAGGGGCGCCTGGTAGATGATGCAACCCTCTGGGAGCTGCTCGAGCCCGAATTGACCAAGCTGAAAGATAAAGCCGTGATTCTCGACGGCTATCCGCGTAATCTTGCTCAGGCAACTCAGTTGCAAGAGGTAGTAGCAAGCAATCCCATCCGGGCGGTGGTCTATATCGAAGCAGATGACAACACCTTGATGGAGCGCCTTTGTGGACGAATGCTCTGTCCTAATTGCCAGAGTATTTACCATAGGAAAACTCGGGTTCCTCGCCAGGCTGGGCTTTGTGATAACTGCCAGGCTCCCCTGGTCGTGCGACCTGATGATGAACTTGAGAAAGTACGCACCAGACTCGATATTTATGCTGCTGAGACCCATCCGGTGGTTAATTATTATCAGGGTTTAGGGCTACTAAAAGCAGTTGATGGGAGTCAGGGAATTGCCGCGGTCTACGAGCAGATCAAGGTGATGTTTCGGACTAAAATGGTTTGAATTTCCTTAAAAAACCTTTCCTTGAGGTGGTAAATCCTGTTGCGCTCACCATAAATATAAGTTATGAAAGCGCGATAAAAAGAGACCTAACCTTGAGGAAAAACCTTGGTTTTTTGGGTGTAACGGCGGAGTTAGCGTGGCTAAGGAAGATATCATCGAGTGTGAGGGTACGGTACTAGAGCCCCTACCCAATGCGATGTTCAAGGTTAAGCTCGAAAATGGGCACGAAATATTGGCCCATATTAGCGGTAAGATGAGGATGCATTTTATCAAGATCTTACCGGGCGATAAGGTAAAGTTGGAAATTTCTCCCTACGATTTATCGCGGGGAAGAATAACCTACCGATCCAAGAATTAACGGTGTGATCCTTTTAATATTACAGGGTGGAGATCTCAGTGAAAGTAAGGGCAAGCGTAAAGCCGATCTGTGCAAAATGCAAAATGGTTCGGCGAAAAGGGATTATCAGGGTTATCTGTGAAATCGCAAAACATAAGCAGCGCCAGGGGTAATCCTCCTGCCATTTTGGTTGAAAAGGTGAATATATTATGGCTCGAATAGCTGGGGTTGATCTACCCGGACACAAGAAAATCAAAATTGCATTGACCAGCATCTACGGAGTTGGTGACAGTGCTGCTGGCGCTATCGTGGCGAAAGCAAACATCGATGGTGAATGCCGCTGCGCTGATTTGGATCAAAACCAAATTAATAACCTACGTAAAATCATCGACAGCGATTTCACCGTTGAAGGTGATCTTCGTCGGGAAATATCTCTCAATATTAAACGCTTGATCGATCTCGGGAATTACCGTGGTATGCGTCATCGTCGTGGGCTTCCGGTACGTGGTCAACGTACTAAGACCAACGCTCGTACCCGTAAGGGCCCGAGAAAAACTGTTGCCGGTAAGAAAAAAGCACCGAACGCTAAGTAGTCGGAACCTGTGAGAAGGATAGATAGAGATGGTTAAGATAATTAAGAAGAAAAAGACAAAGAAGAATGTTCCTATTGGGGTGGCGCACGTACAGGCTACCTTTAATAATACAATCGTGACCTTTACCGATGTAAACGGTGAAGTAGTATGTTGGGCCACCGCCGGGGGCAAGGGATTTAAAGGCTCGCGTAAGAGCACTCCCTTTGCCGCTCAAGTTGCTGCGGAGGATTGTGCCCGAAAAGCTATGGATGCCGGCATGCGCACGGTTTCTGTTTTGGTCAAGGGACCGGGAACAGGACGTGAAAGTGCGGTTCGTGCCATCGGAGCTGCTGGATTGAAGATCGCGATGATAAAAGACGTTACTCCTATCCCCCATAACGGCTGTCGCCCACCAAAACGACGCCGGGTTTAGCAGGTACGCAGACGTTTCTAGGTTTTTTTACCATACAGTTTAATATCACCGGGAGGTTATCCGTGGCTCGTTATCTTGGGGCATCTTGCCGACTCTGCCGACGGGAAGGGTCTAAATTATTTTTAAAGGGGCAGCGCTGCTTCACCGATAAATGTGCAGTTGAGCGTAAGCCATATCCACCCGGATCGCGGGGAGCAGCGGCTAAACGCGGCAAACTCTCTGAATTCGGCACCCAGTTGCGTGAAAAACAAAAAGTTCGTCGTATCTACGGGATGCTTGAAGGTCAATTTCGCACCTTCTTCGAAAAAGCAACTAAGGTTAAAGGGGTTACCTCTGAGATCTTTTTCCGCTCTTTAGAATTGCGTCTCGACAATACGGTCTACCGCATGGGCTTTGCCCGGAGCCGCAACGAAGCGCGACAGCTGGTGCGTCATAACCATATTTTGGTTAACGAGCGCCGCTTGAACATCCCTTCAGCTCAGCTTAAAGTTGGTGATGTGGTACGGGTCACTGAGAAGAGCCAAACTAAAGTGGTCTTCAGCGAAGTTAAAGACGTCGCAGCGCAACGCCCGCCAATGGCTTGGTGTGAAGTAGATCACGAGAAATTTATCGGTAAGGTTATCGCTAACCCAACCCGTGAAGACATTCAAATTCCGGTTAAAGAGCGTTTGATCGTCGAGTTGTACAGCAAGTAATCGGCTGTGGTTTTTGGGTGCTTAGTTTTTTACCGAATAACGGAGAAGTTTCGATGCATCGGAATTGGAAAAATTTAATAAAGCCAAAGCATATTGAGGCTGTAAAAGTCGAGCCTAATTACGGCCGCTTTGTTGCTAAGCCTTTAGAGAAGGGCTATGGCGTGACTCTCGGCAACTCGCTGAGGCGGGTGCTGCTATCCAGTATCAACGGTGCATCGGTAGTTGCAGTTCGCATTGGTGGTGTTGGTCATGAGTTTACGAGCATCGCTGGGGTTACCGAAGATGTCTCTGATATCATCTTGAACATCAAGCAAATCAATCTCCGTTATCTTGGTGATGACGTAGCCACGGTACGTATCAAAGCGACTGGCCCTCGAGTTTTGCGAGCTGGCGATATTATCACCAGCAGCGATGTGGAGATCTTAAACGCGGATCAGATTATCTGCACCATGAATGCTGAAGCCAATATCGATATCGAACTGTTGGTTAAGCACGGTCGTGGTTATGTTACCGCAGAAAGCAATCGTTCGGGTGAGTTGCCTGATGGTTTTATCGCGGTTGACTCTATTTTTGCACCAATTCGTCGGGTTTCCTACCAAGTAGCTAATGCCCGGGTTGGACAAGATACCGATTTTGATAAGTTGACTCTGGAAGTGTGGACTAACGGAGCGGTTCGCCCTGATGACGCCGTCGCCTATGCCGCAAAAATCCTCAAGGATCAGCTGACTACCTTTATTAACTTCGATGAAACCGAAGAAGAGGTAGAAACCGAGATTCGCATTGAAGAGAAGCCCAAGTTAAACGAGCATCTTTTTAAGACGGTCGATGCGCTTGAACTCAGCGTTCGCGCTGCCAATTGCCTTGAAAACGCTAATATCAAGTACATTGGTGAATTGGTTACGAAGACCGAAAGCGATATGCTTAAAACCAAGAATTTTGGGCGTAAATCTCTCAACGAAATCAAGGATATCTTGGTTGAGATGGGATTATCACTGGGGATGAAGATCGAAGGTTTCGATCCCTCAACCCTGCGCAAAAAAGACGAATAATTAATCGATTTTTATTTAGGTTAAAGGATAGGGCCCATGCGTCATTTAAATAGCAAACGAAAACTCGGTCGGCGCTCAGATCATCGTCGCGCCATGCTTCGTAACTTGGTGAGCTCGTGCATTAGTCACGGCAAGATCACTACGACCCTCTGCCGTGCCAAAGAAGTGCGAGCATTAGTCGAAAAGATGGTTACCTTGGGTAAAAACGGTACGCTAGCCGCCCGTCGTCGGGCCGAGTCTTATGTCTTCGGCAGCGGTACTGCCGAGAAGCTTTTCAAGGATCTTTCCGGTCGTTTTCAAGCTCGTGCTGGTGGTTATACTCGTATCGTTAAGTACGGTAAGCGTCTTGGTGATAACGCCGATATCTGTAGCCTCGAATTTGTCGATTTTGCTGATCACGAAGGTAAAGTAGTGGTGGTGGAAAAAGAGAAAAAAGAAGAGACGAAGTAGTTTTTTCAATTTAGACAGTAGCTGACGAGGAGGGAGGTCTTTTTTAAGAACGACCTCCTTTCTTTTTGTCTAGGCTTGCTCGCAGCGAGGTTTTCGTGAAGCGTATTTTTATCCTTAGTGCCCTGCCACTAACCTTCACTCTGGCGGGAGTACTCGTAGCTGCGCCCCACCCGCTTTCTCTGTATTACTTCCTCGGCAATCAGCAGAGCTAAAATCCGCTTGGTGCTCGCGGGCGATAGAGCCAAGTGGCAACGCAATTGCTGACTGCTCATGGATTTGTGCTGCAATAAGCCAAGAATTTGCTGCGGACGGTTTGCAGGTTTTTGTCGGGAAAAATTGATTGCTATGGCCTGGTGAAAGATCCTGATGCGGCGATTGCGGAGGATGAGAGGAGCTATGGTAAAGGGGAAGAGTATTCGCAAGCGGATAAAAGCATTGCGGATTTTATGCCCCCAACCAGCTGTTTGTAAGGATTGGTGCCAGACTAGTTTTTGGAGCTCAGGTAAGCTGGCGGCAAAGTCGGGTTGCAGCAAAATATAGTGAAGCAAGGCTTGTAATAAAGCGTTTTTCCCTAGGGAAACTCGGTAGTGCCCAGCAATAAGGTAGGTGCTGGCGTCGAGTTGTTCAACCGTCGGGGCAAAGTAATGGCGGGTTAATCGTGCAATCACTTCCATTTGAGGATCTTGGAGGTGCCCAGGGTTTTTGCCATCGAGGGTAGCGCGCCAGCAGTGGAGTGCAGGTGCGTAAAGGGGGGAGGTGAGGAGGAGCTTGTGGGTTTCGCGGATTTTTTTGCAGCAGAGGGCGAATTCTCCTGCTTGGTAAGCGCGAGCCCCTTGGATAATGCCGAGGAGAGGGCGGAAGCTTTGACTGTCAAATTCCTCTAGAGTTGCGATGAATTGAGTGACTAAACGATCGAGTTCTAGGTCCAGCTGGTGGTGGAGCAGTTTGAGTTGGATAAGCCCATCGAGGGCCAAAGCTTCGACGTATCGATACCCATAGCGGGCACTGGTCGCTTGCGCCTCGCCTAATAAGTGCTGGGCCTTGCCGTAGTTGTCTTGGTTGAGTTCCCAGAGGCCACGACTAAAGGTTAAAAAGGTTCCGGCATAGCTAGCAGCTCCCTCGAGAAACTGTTGCGGGAGTTTATAGGGAAGCTTTTTGAGGCCCAGCAGTGAGGACTGAAAATACAGATGAGCAAAAAGTTCTAATTCCTCGGGGCGCTTGATTTTTTGAGAACTAAGCGGAATTAAATAGCGTCCTAATAGGCGGTTGGCTTGTTTAAAATTGCCGCTCTCCCAGGCGAGGGAGGTCTCAAGTTTTATGCGCAGTGCCTGGAGGCGGGGGGCTCGCTGCAGCTTTATTCGCTTTAAAACACTGTGACCTAGCTTGATACCATACTTTGTTTGGCCCTTGGCCAGATGACAGAAAACGAGTTTTATTTCGAGTATATGACGCCGGTAGTTTTCCCGACTTGGGGGCTGGAGATCTCGGGCTGAGCGGAAAGCCAATTGCGCCTCGCTAAAGCGCCCGTGGCGGAAAAATCGCTCCCCTTCGATTTCTCGCAGGTAGGAAAGGATCGGTTCCAGTAAGAACTCAAGGGCGAGGGTTTCGCTGGCAAGGAGCAGGCCCCTGCTTTGTTCGTGGGCATCGGCACTGAGGTTGTTGAGCGCTTGGCCTGCAAGCAAGAGGGCCTCAGCTTGTCGATTTCTCTGGTTTAGGGAGGCAAAGCGCTCAGCGCACTCCTGGTGAGAGCTAAAGGCTTCCCGAAAATTACCACAGAGGTCATGGAGTTTGCCCAGATCGAAGTTAAGCTTTAAGGTTTCTTCGGGGCTATACGCTGCATTTGGCCTCCGCAGAGGTTTTTCAACTCGCATAAGTAAGCTGCTGACTTTTTCTTTATGTCCTTCATAGGCATAAATTTGTGCCAGGGAGAGGTGTAGGGCAGCACGCTGGTACTCGCTATGGCTGGCGAGTCGCAATGAACGGAGAGTAATCCGTTGGGCTAAGGCATATTCACCACATTCGAGGAGCAAATGGCTGGCAGGATGGGCAAAAGCAAAGGCAGTCAAATGAGCGCCAAAAAGACAAATGCTTTTGCCAAGATCAAAAAAGAAGTTATTATGACAGGCGCTTAGCAATTGTCCGGCGATGCCGCCGGCAAAGCTGCGGCAGAGGGGATCTCTCTGGAACAGGTGGAATATTCCTCGTAGCAGCTGAGCATCGCGGTTTGTGGCGATTTCGACCTGGTGGGTGCGAAAAAAAGCCTCCCATGCCTGCTTGCTATGGCAGGTATGGGCTAATTTTAAAAGGTCAGGTACCACTCCCATTCCGGGCTCCCTTTTCGCTAATAACATGATATTATACCCGTCGAATGGGATTAAGGGCTTTTATTGGCTGCTGTTGAGAGGTCCGGAAATCTGAACGGATCCGCAAATATTTGTTTACAATTTGCTAAAGTTGCCTACTATAGGGCTGTTTGATCTGCTTTAAGACAATTCCGCTCTATCACGAATATCGGAATCGCACTTTGATGAAGACGGTTCTCGATATCGATGGAATTGCTGATAGTACCCCCTTTCTCTGCGCCTTGAGATGTCGAATCCCATTGACAAGAAGAG
Source organism: Deltaproteobacteria bacterium (assembly GCA_023250635.1). Classification (GTDB taxonomy): domain Bacteria; phylum Bdellovibrionota_B; class Oligoflexia; order Oligoflexales; family Bog-1112; genus JAHFAI01. Next base: position 33,708 of record JAHFAI010000013.1, read on the forward strand.
TGCCTACCAGCGTGCCTGCCAAGGCTTGTGGTTTAACAATTGGGTAAGCAGGCTGGGGGAGAGCGGCTTTTAGGTCGATGATTAAACATATGGATTTTTTATTTAGTCCCACTTATTTCGCGAGAGGTATTTTACATGCCCTTTCCTGATAGCAACGCTGAAGGAACCACATTAAGCAACGTTATTGCTACGGTTAGCCGCGATAAAAACCTAGATAAATCGGTGATTATCGATGCTCTGGAACAAGCGATGCTACATGCCGCCCGGCGCGATCTTGGCCTCGAGGCTGATATTGAAGCGAGCTACAACGAGGACCTCGACGAAATAGAACTATTTCAATTCCGTACCGTTGTTGCTAACGAAAAGACAGATCCTACCGACACAGAAATTTCTCTGGTCGAAGCCAAAAAACTTGATCCCGAAACCGAGATTGGTGATGCCCTGGGGGTTAAAGTAACGACTTCGCGCTTTGGACGGATTGCCGCCCAGTCTGCTAAGCAAATTATTGTGCAGAAAGTGCGTGATGCGGAACGCGCCCAGATCTTTGACGAGTACAAAGAACGAGTTGGGGAGATCCTCAGTGGGCATGTTCGGCGTTTAGAGCGCAACGATATTATTATCGATCTTGGTCGGGTTGAGGCAGTTATTCCCGCTAAAGAACAAATTAGCGGAGAAAAATTCCGTCCTAAAGATCGTATTCAGGGCTATGTTGTTGAGATTAAGCGTTCCTCTAAGGGGCCGCAGGTAGTGATGTCACGAGCCCATCCGGGCTTTTTGATTCGCCTCTTTGAACAGCACGTCACTGAAATTTATGATGGTATTGTCAGCATCGAATCAGCAGCGCGTGATGCGGGACAACGTTCAAAAATCGCGGTTTATTCCAAGGATTCTTCCGTAGATCCAGTGGGTGCCTGTGTGGGGATGAAGGGGGCGCGTGTTCAAGCTGTTGTTCAGGAATTGAACGGTGAGAAGATCGATATTATTCCTTGGGACAAGGACCCTGCTCGCTTGGTCTGTAATGCTCTGGCACCAGCGGTAGTCAGCAAAGTGATCGTCGATGATGAACGCCATGCTATGGAAGTTGTGGTGGCTGATGATCAGCTGTCGCTGGCTATTGGTAAACGCGGACAGAACGTCCGCCTAGCTGCTCAGCTCACCGGCTGGCGTTTGGATATTAAGAGCGAAGCCAAACTTGAAGAACAGTTGGCTGGAGTACGGGCAGTATTGGCCTCAATTGAAGGCCTGGGCGATATGCACGCTGGTATTTTGGTGAACGAGGGGATAAAAACACCTTCCGATCTTGCTGAGGTAAGTCCGCGGATGTTGGGACGCCTGCTCAACCTCAATGAGGAGGATGCAGCTAAGGTTATTCAAGATGCTCGCAAGAAGGCTGATGAGCTCTCTGATCGGGTGGTGGGTGATAGCACGGAATACTTTGCTCAGGATGCGGCGGCTTCCCCGGATGAGGAACTGGATGGACGCAAGCGTTTTGAAGACGAAGCTCGCAAGAAGCGTATTGAGATGTTTATGAAGTTGAGTGGGGTTGGTGAAGCGACGGCCCATGCTCTTGCCGATGCTGGTTATGGTACCATCGGTGATATTATTGCGGATTCTCCCGATGAAGTGGCCCAAAAAGCCGATCTTTCTTTGGGAATTGCGCGGACAGTGCAGATTGCCGCAGACCGTTACTTGCAAGAACATGCAAATGATGATGTCTAGTGTCTACCCCGATGTTGGGGTTACAGGTGTGTTTTAGTGATTTAGATTACACGGTGAGGGTTTTGGATGGCAAAAATTCGCGTATACGAATTAGCTCGCGAACTTAAGATCGAAAGCAAAGCATTGCTGACGAAGATGCAAGATTTGGGAATCACGGTACCCAGTCATCAAAGCACCCTTGCCGTAGCTCAGATAGAAAAAATTAGAGCAAGTCTTGATGTGGCAAACAAAGCCACGGTGGTGGTTCGCCGTCGTAAAAAAGCTGAAGATGAACAGCCTGGTGAGGCCGTAGTTAGTGAAAATCTCAGGGAAGAGCCCAGTAGTGCTCCCCCGCCGGTGAGCCTTGCTCCTCCCGTGGTGAGCAGTTATTCTGCCGAGGTGATTCGCCGTCGCCCTCAGGAAGCTGCGGTCGTCGCCGTAGCAGTTGCTTCCCAAGAAGCTCAGCCGCAAAAAATAAGGGAAGAACAGGGCAATCCTGCTTTGCAGCAAACAAGTAAAGCCTCCTTTGAGCATGGGCCGAGGATGGTGATTGAAACAGAAGCTACGGCGGTTGAAAGTAGCAAGCTTGGAACTTCTTCAATTGCCACTAAGGTGGTAGCTGAAGCTGAGGCCAAAGCTCGTAAACACGAAGCCGCACAAAAAATGGCTGATCTTGCTGCTCAACCAGCCAGCCCCCCCGTAGAAGCGGTGACGATTGTAGCTGCCGAATCAACTCCTGCCGATGGGGAAGACCACGGCAACCGTACCCTTAAAAGTATTCGTTCCCCATCTACGAGCAAAGCAGCTGAGGTTCAAGCAGCTACTCCTGACGAACAAGCGAGCGGGTCAGACATGAAAGAAGCTCCTCTTCACCACGAAGCCAAAAAAGCTTTTAGTGGTGCTACTATCGTCCGTCGTGCAACTGTTGAAGAACGCAATGCACTACGAGCTAAAGAAGAAGTGCGCCAGCGCACTTCACGTCGTGAAGACAGCCGTGGTGTTCGCGTAACCGGCATCGGCGTTAAGACCCGGATGGAAGATAGCGAGCCTGGTTTTAACAAATTTGCTCCTCCTGGTGGTGGCACTGAGAGCGAGGAGAGTCGCAAAAACAGCAGTCGCACTGCTAAGAAATTCACGACTCCTCCTCCTAAAGTTCGCGAAGAAGAAGAACCGCGTCCTGCAGTCCGGGGAGCTGTACCGCAGAATAAATGGCGGCTTAGTACCCGAGATATTCTCAGTGTGGTCGATACCGACAGCGATTTTGATAGCGAGGGTTTTGCAGCGAAAAAACGGGTGGTGTATACCCCCAATCAGCAGCAAAAGCGTCGCGATCTGAAAAAACGTAAGGACCTCAACCAAACCCATGTAACGACTCCCCGTGCTGCCTATCGGGTGGTCAAGTTTGAGTCGCCGACCATCGTCGTTGGTGAATTTGCTCGCCAGTTAAGTGTGAAAAGCTCTGAGATTATCAAGAAATTGATGGATCTCAATGTTATGGCCACCCTCAATCAGAGTATTGACTTTGATACCGCTACCCTGCTTGCTACTGAATATGGCTATGAATGTAAGTTGGTTGGTAAGACCGTAGCAACCATTCTCCAGGACGACGAACAAAGTCAATTTGGCCAGCGTTCACGACCACCCATTGTGACAGTTATGGGGCACGTTGACCATGGTAAAACCTCTATTTTGGATGTGATTCGTCAGTCCCAGGTTACGGCTTCAGAAGCAGGGGGAATTACCCAGCATATCGGTGCCTATACTGTTGATCATCTGGGAACAGCGATTACCTTCTTAGATACTCCTGGTCACGAAGCTTTCTCTGCTATGCGGGCCCGTGGTAGCCAGGTAACCGATATTGTGGTGCTGGTGGTTGCGGCTGACGACGGGGTTATGCCTCAAACCAAAGAAGCTATTGCTCACGCTAAAAACGCTGGCGTACCGCTGATCGTGGCGATCAACAAAATTGATAAGCCTGGTTCAAACCTCGATCGAGTATATACCGAATTGAGTGAACTTGGCGTGCAGGCAGAAGAGTGGGGTGGTGACACCCAGTTTGTTCAGGTCTCTGCGCTTAAAAAAATAGGCATAGAAAAACTGCTCGAAGCAATCAAGTTGCAGGCTGAAGTGCTCGAATTACGGGCCCGCTACGAAGGTCGCGCCGAAGGGGTGGTGCTCGAAGCTCATCTCGATAAGGGCGTGGGACCTGTGGCCACCTTGATGGCAACCCACGGCACTATCGTGATCGGCGATTATCTGGTTGCGGGTGAGGTCTTTGGTAAGGTGCGGATGATGACTGATTTCCGTGGTGGCAAGCTCGACAGTGCGAGTCCTGCTATTCCGGTGTTGGTCATTGGCTTGCAGGCCGTTCCCATGGCAGGCGATGCGATCAATGTGGTTGCTTCTGAAAAAGCGGCGAAAGATATCGTTAAGATCCGTCGGGAAAAATCCCTTAGTTCAGCAAAGGCCTCCGTGGCGACGAGCTTGGAGGAATTATTCAATACCGTGGCTAACGCGGAAGTTCCCCAGGTGCCATTGATTGTTAAGGGTGATACCCAAGGCAGCGTTGAGGCGATTGTTTCCTCGCTTGAGAAACTGAGCACCAGCAAGGTTAAAACCCGTATTGTTCACTCGGCAGTGGGTGGTATCAACGAGAGTGATATTAATTTGGCAGCAACCAGCGGTGCCCTACTTATTGGTTTCAATGTGAGGACGTCGGCAAGCCTGGCTACCCAAGCAGAGAACAAGGGTGCCTTGATCAAGTATTTTAGTATTATCTATGACGTTGTTGATGCGGTTAAGGCCATAATGGCGGGTAAATTACCACCGATTTGCACTGAAGTGGTGCAAGGGCATGCCGAAGTACGTAACGCGATCAATGTGCCAAAAATTGGTTTGATTGCTGGTTCAGCCGTTACTGACGGAAGAATTATTCGTGGGGCGCAGCTACGTCTTATTCGCGATAAGATTGTTATCTACAAAGGCAAAATTGGCTCCCTACGCCGCTTTAAAGATGATGTAAAAGAAGTACAGCACGGTTTCGAGTGCGGGATCAGCATTGAAGGCTATACCGATGTGCGGGTAGGCGATGTGATTGAGGCCTTTGTGATCGAAGAAACCGCAGCGAAATTGGAATAGGAAAATTAATAATGGGGCTTAGACAAGAAAGGCTTGCGGATCAGATTCGCGATATCGTTGCTTTCTGTTTCTTAGGGGACACTCTCCAGGATCCGCGTTTAGGTGGGGTTACCATCACCCATGTGCGGGTAAGTGCGGATTTGCAGTTTGCGACGGTTTACTTTCGCTTATTCGATAAAAAAGACCTCGAGGGTGCAAATGTTGCCTTGGAAAATTGCCGGGGCTTCTTTCGTCGCAAAATAGCTGAGGCTATTGCTATGCGGCGTGTTCCCAATCTTCGTTTTCTCTACGACGAGAGCGTTGAGCGTGGGGCTCATATCGAGGACCTTATCCGTCAAATTCGGAAAAATGACTAATCACAATAGCACTGCGAGTCCACTGGGGCTGCTGCCAATTTTTAAGCCTCGGGGAATGACTTCAAAGGACGTTTCCCGCCTCTTATGGCGTTGGGGACTGCGGGCAAAAATGGGCCATGTGGGCACCCTCGATCCCGGGGCCGATGGGGTCTTGCCCGTGTTGCTCGGCAAGGCAACAAGCCTCCAAGACTATCTCTTAGAGGCTCCCAAGGCCTATTCCTTTACGGTAATTTTTGGCTATGAAACCGATTCCCTCGACGCCGATGGCTTGGTGGTACGTCATGCTCCATTCGCGCAGATTACCCGTGAGCATTTATTACAAGCGGTGGCGGCATGTGGCGGGGAGCAGCTACAAGTGCCTCCCGCTTACTCTGCGGTAAAGTTTCGCGGTCAACCCCTCTATAAATTAGCCCGCCAAGGCAAGGCAAGCGCAGCCCTTTGCCGCGATTTAAGTCGCACCGTGCAGATCTATTCTCTTGAGCTTGAGGAATTCACTTTGGGCAGAGCCCGATTTTCGCTGCGTTGCTCTAAGGGAACGTATGTGCGGGTTATTGCCCGGGAGTTAGCCGCCTATGTGGGCAGCTGTGCCACCGTGGTGGAGCTGCGCCGTACCTGTAGTTCAGGAATTTCCCTGAGCCAATGCTTTGCTCTTAGCTGCATCGAAGCGGCTCTCCAAAGCGGCTCTTTCGACGCGGAACGCTTTATTCATCCTATTGAAAAGCTTTCTTTAGGGCTAATAACCCTGCAAGCAGCCGATCATCGCGCTAGTCAACGTTTGCTTGGCGGGCAAGAACTGAGCTACTGCCACGAGAATTTCGTAGGCATTGACGGAAAAAACAGCGACAATAATTGCCAGGCGTTACCTGCAGCAAATGAGACGATTTTGTTGTTGAGAGAGTCAGGAACTGCCCTAGGTCTAGGGGTGGTACTGCGCAGGCACGCAGATGGATGCACGGTACGCATGAAAAGGAGCCTTGGGTATGAGCAACAGTAGGTATTTGTTTACCTCGGAATCAGTGAGCGAAGGTCATCCCGATAAGATTGCCGATCAGATAAGCGATGGAATTTTGGATGCACACCTTAGTCAGGATAAGCATTCTCGAGTCGCCTGTGAAACGGTGGTAAAGACCGGTTTGGTGGTGATCGCCGGCGAAATTACCAGCTTGGCTCGGGTCGACTATGCACAAAAAGCCCGGGAAGTGATTAAAGAGATCGGCTACGATAAATCAGCACTGGGTTTTGATTATAAAAGCTGTGGGATTCTCGTGGCGGTAGAAGCTCAGTCCCCCGATATTGCCCAGGGAGTCAATGAAGGTGAAGGTCTACACCTAGAAATGGGGGCAGGTGACCAGGGGATGATGTTTGGCTACGCCTGTGATGAAACCAGCGAGTTTATGCCAGCAACGATTTCTTATGCTCACAAATTGCTCGAAGAGTTAGCCGCTTTGCGCAAAAGTGCGCGTCTTCCCTGGCTACGTCCTGATGCAAAAAGCCAAGTAACGGCCGAGTATGAAGACGGTAAACTCAAGCGTTTTGATACCATTGTTATTTCGACCCAGCACGACGAAGAAATATCCTTCAGCGCCCTCAAAGAATCAGTGATTGAAGAGTGCATCAAAAAAACCGTACCAGCCCATCTTTTGCAAAACACTACTTATCATATCAATCCCACGGGGCGCTTTGTTATTGGTGGCCCCTATGGTGATTGTGGTTTGACCGGGCGAAAAATCATCGTCGATACCTACGGTGGACATGGCGCCCACGGTGGTGGTGCCTTCTCCGGTAAGGATCCCTCGAAGGTTGATCGCTCTGCCGCCTATATGGGACGTTATATAGCTAAGAATATTGTGGCTGCAGGCCTTGCTAAAAAATGCTTGGTCCAGCTAGCCTACGCCATCGGGGTTGCTGATCCGGTGAGTGTCTTTGTGGAAACCTATCAGACTTCCTCCCTTAGCCAGCAAGAATTAGTGGGGAGAATTCGCCGGACCTTTGGGCTTAAGCCACGAGAAATTATCGAATCCCTTGATTTGCTTCGTCCGATTTATCGTAAAACTGCAGCCTATGGGCACTTTGGTCGAGCTGAATTCTCCTGGGAGCAGCTCAATAAGGTTGGCGAACTGAGAGGCTGAGATGATCGCTTTTTTGTGCGGCACAGTGCAAAAGCGTTTGCCGGAGGGGGTGATTCTAAACGTCCAAGGCGTTGGTTATCACCTGTTTTTGCCTCTGGGAGCCATTGCTGCGCTTCCCTTAGCTGGTGAAGAACTCAGCCTCTGGGTTTATACCAAAGTACGAGAAGACGCCTTGCAGCTCTTTGGTTTTCAGAGTTTTAGTGAACGTCAGCTCTTTGTCTTGCTGATTGATATTAATGGGGTTGGTCCTAAGGTTGCTCTGGCGATTTTGTCGAGCATGGGTAGCGATCAGTTGCGTAGCATTGTGGAACGACAGCAGGCGGAGATGCTCCAGGTGGTTCCCGGAGTCGGTAAGCGTTTAGCAGATAAATTGCTGTTGGAATTACAGGCACGTTTGGATAAATTTCCTGCGCTAGAGCCGAGTGCAACCGCAAGTGCTGGGCGGCAGCCATTTTTGCATGAACAGCTTACTGGGGCGAAGAAAACGCTTCAGCTGGCGGTAGAAACCCAGCAGGATTTGCACTCGGCTCTGGAAAATCTTGGTTATCGTGATAAAGATATCACTCCGGTAGTGCAGCGTCTGCGTCAGGAATACACGGGTGAGGAACTTCCGCAGCTCTTGCGTCGGGCTTTGTTAGTGATCGGGCAAAGTAAGAATTTCAAAAAGGGTGAGAGCGAGATTTTGTTTTAATCTCCTTGCCGTCCTCTGCCATAATCGAGTACTCTCGTGGAAGAACCAGCGGTAAAAATTGAACGATATGTTTCTCCTCAAGCTTTACTTAGCGAAGTGGAAGAGAAAAAATCCCCAAGCAGCAAGCTGCGTCCGCACATCTTTGCTGATTATCCTGGACAGCATAAGGCCAGCGAGAATCTCAAGATTTTTGTCCAAGCAGCTACCATGCGCGGACAGCCCCTCGATCATGTCTTGCTCCATGGCCCACCGGGCCTGGGCAAAACAACCCTGGCGAATATTCTTGCTAACGAACTTTCGGTTCCATTTTATAGCACCAGTGGTCCGGCAATTGAGCGGCCTGGCGATTTAGCCGGGATCTTGGCCAGTCTAGAAGCCGGAGCTTTATTGTTTATCGATGAAATCCATCGCCTCTCGATTCAAGTGGAGGAAGTGCTCTATGGGGCCATGGAAGATTTTAGTCTTAGCGTCATCGTTGGTCAGGGGTCAAGCGCGCGCACGGTAAGCATGGAGATTGCCCCCTTTACGCTGGTTGGAGCCACCACTAAAATATCGAACTTATCGAAGCCGTTCCTCAACCGTTTTGGAATCCAAGAACGTCTTGAATACTACGATGTGCCTTCCTTGATAATTATTCTTCAACGGGCAGCCCGCTGTCTTGGGCTCGAACTTGAGCCAAGCGGAGCTCGCGAAATTGGCCAACGTTCTCGGGGGACCCCGCGAATTGCCAACCGGCTTTTGCGTCGTGCGGCAGATTTTGCCCAGGTGGTTTCTGCGCCTTCTATCAATAAACAAATTGCCCATCGGGCCCTGACTAGTTTAGAAATTGATGAATATGGCCTCGATCGCCTGGACCGAGCAATTCTTACGGTAATCGGCGAACGCTATGGCGGGGGACCGGTGGGCATAGAGACTCTCGCTATTACCCTTGGTGAGGAAAGTGCTACCATCGAAGAGGTCTATGAACCTTTTTTGGTGTATCAAGGGTTTCTGAGTCGAGGCCCGCGAGGACGATCGCTAACTGATGAGGGCAAACTTCTACTTGCCCGGCAGAGAGGGAATAGCAATGATGGAGGAAGCGCCTGAGGGCGAAGAACAGGTGAGCGAAGAGCTTGCTGCCCAGTCTCTCGCTACTCAGCTCAGTCGCATTCGCTCCTCAATTACCGTTCATGATCTAACTCAAGTACAAACCATTTTTGATTATTCACTGAGTTCCACGGCGGGGAATAAAAGCAACGGCTTTAAGCAAGTTTTTCGCAAAAAGTCCTTTCAGGTAGAAGCGTATATATTTCTTCCCCAGCAGGTTGGCATCAATACCAACGAATATTTGCGCAGTCATTTTTATAGGGATTTGCGTCCGCTGCTCCGCTTTCGCGAGCCACGTTTTCGCTATAAGGATTTTATCGGTAGCGCTAAGCAGGAGAGTTGGTCGCCGATGGTGGCAGTTATGGCTCTCTGTGCCAAGCTTGCGACGGGTGAGCAGGTAAGCGAGGGGCAGCTAACTACTGCAATTAACGAGACACGGATCTCTGCGGTTTCGTTTTCGAGCTATTTAATTAAGCGCATCAATCGCCGTTGTCGACAATTAGAACGTCTGCCCCTTACCCACGCGGGTTTAGATGGGGATGAGCTCAATAAAAAGCTGGGCAAGATTCTGGGGAGAATTGATCCCTTGCTCAGGCGGATAGCCTTCTTGAGGCGACGCTGGTGCGATGCTCTGGGGCGTCTCGAACGGATGGAATCCCAAGCACCAGCGCTAGGGCAATTACGCGAAGAAATGAGGCTGGCCGACGAGTACTGTCACTATCGTATCTATGATGGGCTTACTCGCCTAGGTTTTAGCCTGCACCAGGCCAGTAAAGGCGATAGCTCGTTGCCGGTGGTGCGGGCCTATACGCAAAGGTCTCTTGTTTGGTTGCGCTGGTTGCGTTTTATTGCTGCTAAGCGAGCCTATAGTTGGATTGGGGAGGAGGTTGATGCTAAGGCTCAAGAGCAGTACGTGTTTCGCAAAAACATGCTTAAAAAACGCATGTGGCAGGTTTTTTATCTCAGCATGAAGCCGCGTTCAACCCTGGCCTTGCAAAAGCAGGTTGCTTATATGGCAGCTGCCGGTTTTGCAGCAGCCTGGGCCTTTGCCGCTAATATTATGATCTGGCAAAAAGTTCAAGAACATCATGCGACCTCGGTCTATGAGTGGCAGAACCTGATTAACTTTAGCGGCTTGTTCTTAGCCCTTGGGGTTATTGCTGCTTATGTGTTTCAGGATCGTATTAAGGAGTGGGGGCGAGTCAAGTTTCGTCGCGGGCTCTTTGGTAACTTGCCCGATTTGAGTGAAAAAATCTGGGCGCGGACCCTCAGTGATGAGCCGGTGGCAATAGGGGTTATTCACGAGTCGGTGGATTTTCTAAAGGAAAAAAATCTTCCTGAGGACATTTGCAGCGTGCGGAGCAAACTGCCGGCTATTGATATGACTGGCAACGAGAAGATTATCTGCTATCGCAAGGTGGTGAGTTTTGCGGCTGGAGCCTTTGATAAGCTGGCTCTTCCCCATCCGGTGGTTCGCGATATTGTGCGTTTTAATATCAGCCGATTTTTACCGAAGCTGGATGATCCGGTACAGACGACCCTGTGTTTTCGTCGCGATGGGCAGGTAACTAAGGTACAAATTCCCAAGATTTATCATCTCGATATGATCCTGCGTTACTCCAGTCAGAATATTGGAGAGCAGATGGAGGATATCACCATCAATTACAACCGCCTGGCGTTCAATAAAAATGGATTAATTCGGGTCGAAGCCCAAGAAGAATCTGATTATAAACGCAAAAAAATAGTGAATGAGTTCTTTAGTTATTTAGATAACTGGTAACTAGTCGCTGGCGCGAAACTGCAAGCCGCCTCGGCGCAGCGGTTTAGCATGCCAGCGGCGTGTCCTGAGCCGCAGCGGCGAAGGATCTCGCACGGATTAGCACGGTCTGTTTTAACTTCAT
>JAHFAI010000085.1 GCA_023250635.1 Deltaproteobacteria bacterium
GCCCCCGCCCACAAGATAGCCCCCCCCTTGCTTGTATTACCTTTGATGATGGCTACCGCGATAACTTTAGTGCCGTGCTACCGATTCTCCACGAGCTCGGTGTAGCCGCCACCGTATTTATTATCAGCGATGATGTCGGTAAAAAAAATCTCATCTGGTCTGAAGCCGGGGAGAAACATCCCGCCGATTTGGCTTCTTGGGACGAACTCGGGCTGCTGCAGCAAGCCGGCTGGGAAATCGCCAGCCACAGCCACCGCCATGTTCATTTTAGCCGCTATTCTGCCGTCCAGCAGGAAGATTTGCTGGCCCAGTGCAGTGAGCTAATCCAGCATTATCTGGGGGTAAGACCACAGACCTTTGCCTATCCCTATGGAGACTATAGTGAGCTGAGTCGCCAGTTGGTGAGACGCCACGGTTTCTTGGGGGCTGTTTCCACCCGCACAGGGCTCAATTACCGCCATGAGCAGACGCTCTTTGAGCTCAACCGCATCCCCTGCAAGGGCTTCCAACATTATCATTATTTGAAATGGTTGCTGCAGACCCGGAACCTTCTCGGGTCTCCACCCTATTCGAAAATTCGTTGAAAAAATCCCTGCCCATTTTTGGCAGTATCTTCGTTGCTCAGTTCGGCATATTTTTCCAACAGCGCCCGTTGCTCTTTAGTGAGTTTTTTGGGAATCTCCACCGACAACTCGACGATTAAATCACCCCGTCCCCCGCCCCGCAGTTTAGGAATACCTGCATGTGCAAGCACAAGACGCTGCCCATGCTGCACCCCTGGTTCGACGCTAAGTTTTTGTTGCTCCCCTTCAAGGGTCGTAATCTCGAGCTGGCAGCCTAAGGCTGCTTTGACAAAACTAAGGGAACGTTTAACAATCACATTGACGCCATCACGAATAAATTCAGAGCTATCGCTGACCGCAATAAACACATATAAATCCCCCGCAGGTCCACCATTGCTGCCTTCTTCGCCTTCACCGCTGACTCGCAATTTTAAACCCGAATCAACTCCTGGAGGAACCTTCACCGCTATTTTTTTCTTTTCGCGACTACGTCCCTCGCCCCGGCATTTTTTGCACGGATTACGATTTATCGTCCCTTCACCTTCGCAGCTCGGACAGGCGACAGCAATGCTGAAAAACCCCTGATTACGCCGCACCTGCCCATGACCATCGCAGCTCGAACACGTTTCGGGTTTTGTGCCTGCCTGACAACCATTGCCCTTGCAGCTAGTGCATAAAACTTTTTTAGCAAATTCTATTTCTTGCTCACAGCCAAAGACCGCCTGCTGAAAACTCAGCTGCAAATCAAAACGCAAGTCAGCACCGCGACGAGCACGATTGCTGGTCTCGCCGTTGTTGAAGCCAAAAAAATCTTCAAAAATACTGCTAAACTGGGAGAAAACATCATTAGCGTCGCTTGGCCCCTGATAGCCCTGCCCGGACAAACCTTGGTGACCAAAGCGATCGTAGACCTGGCGTTTTTGCCCATCGCTGAGCACCTCATAGGCCTCGCCTGCTTCCTTAAATTTTTCTTCCGCAACGGTGTCGCCCTGATTACGATCGGGATGAAACTGCATTGCGGCTTTGCGATAGGCTGCTTTGATTTCAGCGGCAGAGGCCGCTTTATTCACCCCTAACACATCATAGTAATCACGTTTTTTCATAAGCCTTAATTTCCACCTTCACCACTACATACCGCGCGGGTATATCTTACTCAAAACTATTACAAGCCGCAGGAAACACCCCAGCTTTTACTTCATCATTAAAAACCGCAAGAGCCTGCTGAATCCCTTGGGCAAAATCCGCGTATTTTTTTAAAAAACGGGGATTGAACTCCGGGTCAAAGCCAAGAAGATCGTGAAGTACCAAAACCTGTCCGTCACAATCTGGCCCCGCTCCTATGCCGATGGTCGGTATGGCTATACTTGCCGTAACCTGCCTGGCAAGTTCTCGAGGAACAAGCTCAAGCACCAGGGCGAAAACCCCTGCTTCTTCTAAGGCAACCGCATCGCGCAGTATCTGCCCGTGGACCTTGGAATCGCGACCTTGAACCTTATAGCCTCCTAACATATGAACACTCTGGGGTGTAAGCCCTAAATGGCCCATGACCGGAATTCCCGCTGAGACCAGCGTTTTTATTTGCGCCACCACCTGCTGCCCACCTTCGAGTTTAACTGCATGGGCTCCCCCCTCCTGCAGCAAACGCCCGGCATTACGTAACGCCTCTTGAGGAGAGCTCTGATAGCTCAGAAAGGGCAAATCAGCACACAGCAAAGGTCTGCGTAAAATACGGCTTACCGCCGCCGTATGACTGACCATATGCTCCATGGTTACCTGGGTGGGATCATCAAGACCAAGCATGACACTGCCGAGGCTATCGCCTACTAAGACCATATCGATGGGGGAGCTTTCCACCAGGCGGGCAAAGGCCGCATCATAACAGGTGACCATGGAGATTTTCCCGCCCGCTTCCTTGCGTTGGCGAATGGTATTAATCGATACCACGCCATCGCGACACGAATAGCGACTCATAGTGATCCTCCCGACTAAATCACTTGCAAAGTGAGTCCATTAGAGAGGATTGTCAAGCAGTTGTAGTATAATCTCCTTTACTCGCTCCCCACCAACCGTGCAAAGGATGATGTATGAACTTGCTACCAATCGGCCTGATGTTCCTCACCCTCGCCTGCCTGCCTGCGTGCAAAACAACCGCCCCAGGAAACGAGGAGAGCAGGCCCTTACAGGCAGCAGAGGCGAGCGCTCATCTCGATGGCTATAAACGCTCCGTTGCTCAAGTTGAAGGAGAATCCCTCAATTTAAGCGAAGAATATAATTCCTACGCTGATGCCCTCGGGGAATACAAGCTCAGCCGCCCCTATACAAGCCCACAGTCTGACGAAGATCGCATGCTCAAAGAACTGGTTGATACCGCCAGCCTCCTTGAGCAAGAAGATATTAAAGCGCAAATCAAAGCCCACGCTTTTTCAAAGGTTCAGGTGCAAGTTGACCAGCATTTTGACCAGGCAGCAGCTCAAGCCAATCAATTTCTCGGCATCGATGCCAACAGCCTTCCCCCCAACCTTGCCTTGACCGACAACTCAGCTCTATCCAAGCAAGATCTACGCCAGGGGGCTGCCGCTACGATGATCATCTTTGGCAGCCTTGGGGTGGTGACTGCTTTCGCCACCAAAACTCGTTGGCGCCGTCTTGCCCTCGTTGGTGCTTCTGCATGGCCCTTGACCGTGGGGATTATTCTCCTTGCTAATAACGATCCCAGCAAAGGAACCCTGATTGCCGGACAAACCTTTATGAGTGGGCTTACGGCTTTATCGGGCTTAGCAGCTCTTCTCCTAGGGGGTTACACCGCTGCCCTGGTTTCGGGTAAGCTCAGGGTGGAAAAAGCAGCGGATTTGACTCCTGCAGGACTAGAAGCAAAACTTGCTAAAGCCCTAGCAGCACGATCCGTTACTGGACAGGCAGTGCATGCGGTACAAGAAAAAGTCGAGCATCTCGATTCCCACAAAGTTGCGATTACCGCCTCTGCAGCAGGCTTTATGGGTTTAGCGGTGCTCACTGCTGGACTTGCCATATGGACAGAAAATCTCAAGCTCGCCAGCTCAACCCTCACTCCTCAGGAGAAGCTGATCTCCCGCCTGGGACGAGCGTATATTGCCTTTAAAAAGCTTGAAGCATAAAAGGTCGCGTTGGCGACTCCGCAACCTGACTGAGCTGCGCCGGCACTCCTTGAAAAACTAGCTGTCCGCCCTCATCGGCTGCCCCTGGTCCTATTTCTATGAGATAATCGCAACTGCGTAACACCTTAAGATGGTGCTCGACCACAATAACCGTATGCCCATCCGCCACAATCGCCCGCAAATACTGAATCAGGCTTTCCACGTCCCCATCGGAGAGCCCGGTGGTAGGCTCATCAAAAATAAACAGCATAGCCCGGCTTTTCTGATTCTCCGTAAGCAGACCAAGCAATTTTAGACGCTGAGCCTCGCCCCCAGAAAACGAACTGGTATGCTGCCCGAGGGTTATATAACCAAGCCCCAGAGCAATCACCTGATCAAGCACCTCTTTGATTTTACGCTGGGCAAAAAAGAACTCCCGGGCCTGGGTGATGGTCAGAGCCAAAACTTCGAGAAGGTTTAAGCCGTTATAGCGGATCCCCAAAACTTCCGGCTTAAAACGCTTCCCCTGGCAGCGGGGACATTCGACTGCCATTTCCCCAAGAAAGGAAAGCTCCTCGCTGATCGTCCCCAGCCCCTTGCAGGTTTCGCAACGCCCGCCAGCAACGTTGAAGCTAAAACTCCCCACCCTCAGACCGGCAAGCTGTGCCGCTTCTTCGCGTGCAAAAAGCTGACGAATGCTGCTATAAATAGCCAGATAGGTAGCTATGTTTGAGCGGCTACTGCGTCCAAGGGGAGCTTGGCTCACCAAGTGCACTGAGCCGAGACTGTTCAGCACGGCTGGTGGACCGAGACGAGCAGCACTTAGTCCTTCTTTTTGGGATTCTTCCTGCTCTTCTCCTCTCACCCCAAGGTGATCAGCCAAGAGGGGGTAGAGGGTGTGCTGGATCAAGCTGGTTTTGCCGCTACCACTAACCCCACACACGGCTATAAAACGCTTGAGCGGAAAACGTACCGCGATATTTTTCAGATTATGCATGCTCGCTCCGACGAGCTCGAGAAACACCGCATCCCTTAGGGAGCGCTGCCCACTCAGCATAGTACTCGCCCTGCTCTTGTTCTCCAGCTGCGGCGGCCCTGCATAGGTAAGGAATCCCCCGAGCTCCCCGGGACCGGGGCCAAGCTCCACGACAAAATCTGCCCCCTCGATGAAACAACGTTCATGCTCCACCACCAGCACCGTATTGCCCTGATCGCGGAGATTATGGAGCAAGGTGAGGAGGTTCTTGCTATCGCGAGCATGCAATCCCGAACTGGGTTCATCAAGGCAGTAGAGGGTCTCGCTGAGGGTACTGGCCAGGCAACGAGCTAAGTGCAACCGTTGGAGCTCACCTCCGGAAAGGGTGGTTGCCGAGCGACTTAAGCTTAAATAACCTAGGCCAATTTTATTCAGATAAGAGAGCCGATTGTGGGCCTCCTCCACCGCCTCGCTTACTACACTACGTTGATGGGCCGCAAAATCGTGGCCTCTGTTTTCACCCGCTTTGGCGATAAGTTCGAGCCAAGGGAGCAGGTCTTTGATCATCAGCTGCTGGATATCTGCTAGGTTTTTTCCCAATATGGTCATTGCCAGAGCTTCACGACGAAAACGCTTCCCCTCACAGGCAGAACAAGTCGCATAGGAAAAGAACTTAAAACGATGGATGCGGTAGTGCATTTTATATTTCTTGCTGGCAAGCCAGGCAAAGTAGCCCTCCATACCCAAGAATTTCTTACCATCTCCCTGCTGTAACCACTGCCACTGGGCAGGGGTATAGTCGGAAAAAAGCCGCTTATGAGAGAGGCCTATTGTTTCGGCGTTTTCCAGAAATTTGCGATAATAACGCCGGTGCTCTCCAAAGTTAAGCGGTGCCAAGCCCTCATCAGCCAGGGAGGATTGACGATCGGGAACAATTTTGCGCCAATCGGCCACCGCGGCAAGCCCAAAGCCCTGACACTGACTGCAGGCGCCGTGAGGATGATTAAAAGAAAACAGCGCCTGAGAAGGCGGCGGGTAGGAAATACCGCAGTCAAGACAGGCATTGCGCTCGCTAAAGCGTCGGGCCTGCTCCTCGCCAAGGAACTGCACCGCAACCTCACCTTTACCCAGTTTAAAAGCAAGCTTCAGGGAGGAGAGCAGACGCGTGCCTTCTTCTGGATCAAGACGCAAACGATCGATAACCAGCAACTGCTGCAAAAGATCTCGAGGTTTTACTTCTTCCAGGGGGAGCATTGCCCCCCTGGTAAAGACGCGAGTAAAACCTTGCTGACGCAAATACCCTTGCAGTTCCTCAGGGGAGAGTCCGGTCCATTGGTGCAAGGGAGATAAGATTACCAAGGTGGCGCTCTCCCCATAAGGCCCCCGCTCGGCGAGGAGATGGTCCGCGAGATCTCGGTGATCCCAGCGCACCAAAACCTTAGCGCAGCCCATGCAGGTAACCACGCTCAAATATTCAAAGAGAACCTGCAGCAGATCCTGAAGCTCAGCCAGGGTTCCCACCGTAGAACGCCGAGTTAGACCTGAGCGGCTCTGACGCACCGCAATGGCAGGAGGAAGATTGAGAATCTCGGCTACACGAGGCTTGGGCAGGGACTGCAGATATTGACGGGCAAAACTCGAGAGGCTTTCCATGTAGCGACCATAAGACTCTGCATAGATAGTATCAAAAAGTAGGGAAGATTTGCCGGCTCCCGAGACCCCGGTTACCACCGATAATTTACCCAAGGGAAAAGCCACCGTGATATTTTTTAAATTATGGGTAGCTGCTTCTTTGATCTGCAGACGGGTGCTCATATCTGACTCATCTTTTTGAGGAGAAAACGGTGCGTATTTTTCTTCGCCACCTCTGGCTGGCAATTCGCTTTAGCTTGGCTATAAGCTTTTTTCAGCTGTTTTTGCTCTTGCTAATGTGGTTACTCTACCTGCAATACCCGACGATGCAAATAAAAATGAAACTCACCCCCGAGGAGCAGCTGGCCCAACCGCGGCGCCCTTCGCCTCTCGCGCCGTTAAGGCAAGTCAATCAAAGGTAAAGCTCTTGCGATGCTCTCGGGTGCATGCTAAGGATGAATGGCTGGAAAAATATATAATTCCCACTAAAAAGCCACCAACCCATGACCAGACCTGCACGTATTCGTAATTTTTGTATTATCGCCCATATCGACCACGGCAAATCCACCCTCGCTGACCGGCTGATTGAAGAAACCGGTTCCTTAACCAAACGAGAAATGAAGGAACAAGTTCTCGATAGCATGGATATCGAGCGCGAACGGGGCATAACCATCAAGGCGCAAACCGCAATGATGAACTACCTCGCCGAGGACGGAGAACTCTATCAACTCAATTTGATCGATACCCCCGGGCATGTGGATTTTAGCTACGAGGTTTCGCGCAGCCTCAGCGCTTGCGAAGGAGCTCTGGTCATTGTCGACGCCGTCCAAGGGGTTGAAGCCCAAACCGTTGCCAACGTCAATTTAGCCTGGAAAAACGAGCTTACCCTTATCCCGGTTATCAATAAAATCGATCTTCCCAGTGCTGAACCGGAACGGGTGGCAGCCCAGATCGAGGAAGAGCTCGCCATCGATGCTCACGAAGCCTTGCTAACCAGCGCTAAAACCGGCATCGGTATTAAAGAATTACTCGAAGCTATCGTTAAACGTATTCCCCCACCCCAGGATTTAAGCGCACAGCCACTCCAAGCCCTTATTTTTGACTCCTGGTTTGACAGCTACCTCGGTGCGGTATCCTTGGTCCGCGTGGTAGCGGGCTCAATAAAACTACGCCAGCAAATTCAAATGATGTCCTCGGGCAAGACTTTCGAAGTGCTTAAAGTTGCTAAACTCACCCCCAAAGCCGTGGATGTCGATGCACTCCTCTGTGGAGAAGTGGGGATGATTTCTGCCGCCATCAAGCTGGTTGCTGACACCCGGGTGGGCGATACGATTAGTGATCCAAAATTCCCCGCAACTCGTGCCCTCCCCGGTTTCCAACCGGCACGGCAGATGGTTTTCGGCGGGATCTTTCCCGTGGATGCAAGTGCCTACCTCGATCTGAAAAGTTCCATGGAAAAGCTCCAGCTCAACGATGCCAGCTTAACTGCAGAAGTAGAAAACTCCAATGCATTGGGCTTTGGTTTTCGGGTGGGTTTTCTCGGCCTACTCCATATGGATATTATCCAAGAACGCTTGGAACGAGAATATAATCTTGATCTGATTTTTACTGCGCCCTCGGTGGTCTACCATGTTTTTCCCTTATCCGGGGAAAAACTCGTGGTGGAAAATCCTGCAAAACTGCCCGATGCTAATTTGCTCGAACGCATCGAAGAACCCTATGTTTTGATGACCATTCATTCCCCCGAGGAATTTATTGGCCCGACCCTCACCCTCTTACAATCTCGACGCGGCATCCAACGGGGAATCGACTATACCTCAAGTAAACGAGTGATCATTACTTACGAAGTGCCTATGAACGAGATGATCTTTGACTTCCACGACAAACTTAAAAGCCTTAGCCGCGGCTATGCCTCCATGGATTACGAATTGCTCGACTACCGTCCTGGCGATTTAGTTAAGCTCGAAATTATGGTCAACACCAATCCCGTGGACGCTCTTGCCTGTATCGTCCATCGTTCCTACTCCCAAGCACGCGGCCGCGCCCTTTGTAAAAAACTTAAGGAAACCCTTTCGCGCCATATGTTTCAAATCGCCATCCAAGCAGCAATCGGCAGCAAGATTGTCGCCCGTGAAACCCTTTCTGCCTTGCGCAAAGACGTAACTGCCAAATGTTATGGGGGCGATATCTCCCGTAAACGCAAGCTCCTGGAAAAACAAAAGGCCGGCAAAAAGCGGATGAAATCGGTGGGCAATGTGGAAATTCCCCAGAATGCTTTTTTGGCTATTCTGAAATTGGACGAATAAGTATGAATATTTTTTCTCGCACTTTTTTCTGCACTCGCCTTGCCTTGATGACTAAACTGCTTAGTTATTACCTGGCTTTTGCACTCTTGACTCCTCCTCTGCTACGCTCTGCTGCGGCGAACCAAGCCCCTGCCTTTGCTTCTCTGCAAAGCTGCTGCGCAGCAGCTCCTCACTTACTTTGCCTGAGTAATGACTCCGCCTCTGCTCCTTACCAGAGGCAAAAACGTTATTGCTTGCAACAACTGATCGGGCAGGGGAACTTCGCTCAGGTTTTTCTTGCGCGTGACAACCACAGTGGTCGCCAAGTAGCGATAAAATTAAATTGTTTTCAAGCTGCGGCAGAGATTGAGGACCAGGCAAACAGCAGAAGTCAACGGATGCTTGTCCAAGGTAGCAAGAACTATGCGAGCTTGGGTCAAGAGCCTAATCCCTTTATTGCCAACTGTATTGAATGTTTTTGTCAACCCAACCCCGAAGCCCCTGAAACTATCGTTACCATCATGGAATTCTGCCCCTGCCTTGATCTCAATCAACTCCTCAACCAAAAAATAGCACGCCATGAAGTACTCAGCGAGTATCAGGCTGGACTCATACTCCTGCAAGTGCTCTTCTCCCTGCGGCACCTTGAACGCCATGGCTTGGTGCATCTCGATCTCACCCTCAAAAATATCCTGTTTACTGCAGACAATACCGTCAAGCTTGCTGACTTTGATTTTTGTTCTTACGATAACGGTTCCCTACAAACTTTTTGCGGTACCCCCTATTATTTAGCACCTGAGGTTTGGGAAAGACGGACGTTAAGCCATAAAACCGATATGTGGGCCCTCGGCTGCGTTTTGCATCGCCTCGTAACCTTAGCGAGGCCCTTTTCAGGTCTCAGTATGGAGGATTTAGCGATGAACATTCTCAATGCTACCTACCGGGCCCCCCTAAGCCTGAGTCTCCCCATGCAGGAGATTCTTAATCAACTGCTGACTAGGGATCCCCGCAATCGCCCCAGTGCCCGTGAGTTACTGCGTAGCCCTATGCTGCGCTTCTTTGCCGCAAGTTTTTATAATGTCATTACCAACAACTCAGCCTTTATTGATAAGTACTTACAAAAACAAATTTTACTCGAACTTAAACAATATTTTATCGAACAACTTGCCCCTCAGCAGCTTGATTTTAGCGCTCTTTCTTATAAAGAAACCTCGTGGGGTGATTTCTTCCAAGCACAGAGCCCGGGAGGGTTTACCCCCATTAAACTCAGCCTTTATCTCGACCAAGAAAGCCACTCCCATAAACTTGCTCTTTACTCTAACAGCGAGGAGACGAGTCCCGAGCACATTTTTGATCTAGCTGAATTTTTGACGGCATTTACTGCCTTCGGCACTCCGCCCACGGCTGCCGCTGCTGCAGGCTATTACGAAATTTCCCTCCTCAAGGAATCGAGTACCAAGCTTACTTTTTATACTTCCTCCCCCGCCCTCCGCCAGCAGTGGATAGCCATCTTCACCCAGGCTCTAGCTTGGCAGTGGTATTCACCACATTACTAGAAGCTTTTGCCGCTTTCTTCGTTGCTGCGCGTGCTCACCGCCAGACGGCTGCTCCACTACTCGCTCCTTGAAAGCAGCAAAACTGCAGCAAGCCTTGAGTAGTTTGAAAAGTGCTGAGTAGTTACGTTTATTTTTATTTTAACCTATTCTATCAGCTTATTTTCTGATCTATTTATTTAGAAACACAAAAAATCTTTAAATAAGGAACATAAAAAATGCTGCGTAATTTTTGCATCGCTACCCTGTTGCTAGCTTCGACGGCCTCCTTTGCGGCAAAATGTGATCGCGAATACGACGATCTCAAAAGCAAACAAGCACGCGTCTCGAGTAAAAAAACTATCCGCAATGTTTCTGGCATCATCGGTATTTTTTTCTGGCCCGTATGGATTGTGACGGGGGTCGAAGCGGTTAAGGTCTCTTCAGCAAAAAAAGAGGTGAGGAATGCCGAGGCCAACTACCGTAATTGCATGGCGCAACCATAAATCACTCGTCAGCACTTTTCTGCTGCTGCTCTCTTTCCTCAAGACTCCTGGATCTTTGCTCGGCGGTCTGAAGAGCTGAGAGAATTACAAAGTTTACCCTTGAGACGGCGCATGACATCTGCGAACATAGAGAGGCATCCTTGCTGGTGATTCAGTACCAACAGTATAGGCTGGACTCGGCAAAAAATAATTGGCTATTTTGGAGAAAAAATGCGAGGAATTCTTCCCAAGGGGCTTGGCGTGGATATGAAAAAAATAAAGTAAATAGCCCGCAAATATTTTTTCATGCCGAAAAAAACGAA
>JAHFAI010000014.1 GCA_023250635.1 Deltaproteobacteria bacterium
GAAAGGACCCTAGCTCAATTAGATGCCATCGCCAAGAAAGCGACGAAGCTTCGTAATAAATCACCCTACCAGAGAAATCTGTCGTTGACTGGATTGAGCTGTTTTCGTAGCAACGTAGCTGATGAACCCTTGAAGTTCGAAGAATCAAGGCAGCCGAGCTCCTAGGGGGATCTCCCAGACGGTTACGTTAAGATGGTCCGACGACGAAGTTTACCACCTTACCCGGTACAAAAACTTCCTTGCGAATAGTCATTCCGGCAAGATATTTCTTGATGGCCTCAAGCTCACGGGCCTGAGCGCTCACCTCGTCCTGGCTACTCGTTGCTGCAACTACCAGCGTCGCACGGAGCTTGCCGTTGATCATCACCCCATAGGTACATTCCCCCCGTACAACCAAGGCGGGATCAAAGTGCGGCCATGGTGCGTAGGCGATGCTTTCTGTATGATCGAGGGCTTCCCAGAGCTCTTCAGCAACGTGGGGCGCATAAGGAGCAAGCAGGAGCACTACGGTGGTGGCGGTCGTTGTGCTAATACCCTCTTCTTTATACGCAGCGTTAACAAATTCCATCATCGCCGCAATCGCGGTATTGAATTTAAGCTCTTCAGTATCAGCGCTCACCTTCTGAATCAGTTGGTGGCGAAGTTTCGTGAGGGCAGCACTATCGCTGAACGTTGCCGAACTGCTTAAAACCAGACGCCATAGTCGGCGCAGAAAACGATTGACCCCAGCGATGCCTGCGGTTTGCCAAGGCTTGGCCTGTTCAAAGGGCCCCATAAACATTTCGTAGAGGCGGAGAGAATCAGCCCCCCACTCAGCGATTACCTCATCGGGGCTGACGACGTTACCACGACTCTTGGACATTTTTTCATTGTTTTCTCCCAGCACCATTCCGGGGTGACGGAGCTTGGGAAAGGGTTCGGGGGTGGAGACTAGCCCTAAATCAAAAAACACTTTATGCCAAAAGCGAGCATAGAGCAGATGAAGATTAGCATGCTCTACTCCGCCAACGTAGAGATCCACTGGCAGCCAGTGCTGCTGCCGTTCCTGGGACCAGGCTTCCTGCTCGTTATGAGGATCGATATAGCGGAGATAATACCAGCACGAGCCGGCCCACTGGGGCATAATATTGGTTTCGCGCAGGCCCTGCTGCAAACCGTCGACAGCTACGGCTAACCATTCTCGGGCTTTGGCAAGGGGCGGCTCACCGTTTTCACTCGGGCCGTAGTCTTCCATGGGGGGAAGGCTTACCGGCAAATCTGCGGCGGCTACAGCCTGCACCCTACCGTCAGGGCTGTGCACCAAAGGAAAGGGCTCTCCCCAGTAACGTTGACGGGAAAAAACCCAATCACGGAGTTTATAGGTAATAGCCTTCCTGCCGATTTTTCGTTCGCTCAACCAAGCGACGATCACTTCAGCGGCAGCCTCTTTGCTCAGGCCATCTAAAAATTCAGAATTAAGCAGCGTCCCTTCACCGGTATAAGCGGCATGCTCCCTATCAGCATCGCCACCTGCAATGACACGCAGAATCGGCAAGCCATAGTTCTTGGCAAAGGCGTGATCCCGTTGATCGTGGCCGGGAACCCCCATAATCGCACCACTGCCGTAGTTCATCAGCACATAGTCGGCAATATAGATGGGCAGAGTCTGCTGATTGACGGGATTAAGGGCATAGGCACCAGTAAATACCCCGCTCTTTTCATTGCCGGCCCCTTCTTGACGGGACCGCTCAGTTTTCAAGGCGGTTTCTTGGCAATAGCTTTCTACGGCATCTCGTTGTTTAGTACTGGTGATTTCGCTGACTAAAGGATGCTCCGGCGCCAACACGCAGAAGCTTACCCCAAAGAGGGTGTCAGGGCGGGTGGTAAAGACCTCAAAGGACTTATGGCTGGCATCTTTAATTGCAAAATCAACGTAGGCACCGCTGCTTTTACCAATCCAACTGCGCTGCATTTCCTTGGTGGATTCCGGCCAATCCACCAGTTCCAAATCCTGGAGCAAGCGTTCCGCATAGGCCGTTATTTGTAATACCCACTGGCGGATCGGTTTTTTTATTACCGGATGGCCACCGATTTCTGACTTGCCGTCGACGACTTCCTCGTTGGCAAGCACCGTACCGAGGGCGGGGCACCAATTGACCGGCTGATAGGATTCGTAGGCTAAGCCCTGGTGATAGAGCTGCAAAAACAACCACTGGGTCCAGCGATAGTAGCCAGGGTCGGTGGTGTCTATTTCCCGCGACCAATCGGTGGAATAGCCGATGCTCTTGATTTGCTCTCGGTAGGTTTTGATATTTTTTTCAGTGGTAATCCGTGGATGGGTACCGGTTTTTATCGCATATTGTTCTGCCGGCAAACCAAAGGCGTCCCAACCCATGGGGTGGAGGACGTTATAACCCTGCATGCGCTTGAGGCGGGCAATGATATCAGTAGCGGTATACCCTTCCACATGGCCCACGTGCAGGCCCTGACCAGAGGGATAGGGAAACATATCGAGGATATAGTATTTGGGTTTGGAGGAGGCATCCTCCGTCTTGAAGGTATCGTTTTTTTGCCAATAAGCCTGCCATTTTTTCTCTACGGTGGCAAAGTGGTATTCAGGGATATGTTTCACAGAGACTCCGCGAGCGAGTTTTTGGGGGAATCACCAGGGAGCATATATTAGAAAATTTCGCCGAACTGTAAATAGCTAATAAAAAAATCGCTCACCAAGATGCTCACTAAGGAGAAAACCACGGCAGTGGTGGTGGCTTTACCAACTCCGGTCGCCCCACCCGTCGCCTTAAAGCCCATATAGCAACCAATAGAGGCAATGATTGCGCCGAAAAATAGGGATTTTTCCACGCACTGGACGATATGCACCGGCTTGGAGATCCAGCGAATCTTATCGAAGAAAATCCCCTCATCAACCGCAAAGAGGCTAACTCCGATTACATAGCAAGCCATCACCCCCACCACCACAAAGAGACAGCTAAGCAAGGGCATCATCACCACCGCAGCGACGAGGCGGGGGGCTACCAAATAGGAGAGGGGATTGACTCCCATAATCTGCAGGGCATCAACTTGATCGTTCACCTTCATATTAGCGATTTCAGCAGCCATGGCTGAGCCGCTACGCCCGGCCACCAAAAACGAGGCAATTACCGGTGCCAGCTCCTTGGAGAGGGCAAAGGAAGCTGCTGCACCTATCATTGACTCAGCCCCAAAGAGACGAAAAATCGTGCCAAACTGAATCGCAAATACTGCTCCAACCATAATCGCGGCAAGACAAATAATCAGCAGGCTTTTCACCCCAATAAAATCCATTTGCTCGAGGACCAACCTACCATTAACCCGCGGGTACAGCACCCGCTTAAAAGACGAGCTGGTAAAGAGCACAAAATTACCAAAGTTGCTAATAAGCTGCTGGATCCCCTTGAGCATAAAGAAGGTCACCTTAGTCTCCTTTCATAAAGCATTCATAAAGCTTAGCCACGCAGCAAAAGCTTGAGCGCGATGGCTCAAGCGATTTTTTTCGCTGCGACTGAGTTCAGCCATGGTTTGCGTCTGTCCCTGAGGCATAAAAACCGCATCGTAACCAAAACCCTGCTCACCGCGCGGCGCCTCGAGTATCTCTCCCTCGCAGCTACCCACAAAGCTAGCAATATTCCCGCTCAGCGGCTCACGGTACAAAAGGGTGCAGACAAAACGAGCCCGGCGCTCTGCTCGCGGCAGCCCCTGCATCACCTGCAACAATTTGCGCAGATTCCCGGGGTGATCGCCTTCCACCCCGGCATAACTTGAGGAATAGACCCCGGGGGCACCGTCGAGAGCCGCCACCTCGAGTCCCGAATCCTCTGCCAGAAGGGCCTCAGTAATCCGCTGACTTGCTGCAAGAATTTTAATCATAGCATTTTCTCTAAAGGTAGTGCCGGTCTCCTCCCAGCAGAGGGGCGGGCTAAGTTCTGCCAGGCTCCGCAGCTCGAAGGATTGGGCGCCAAGAAGGGCAGCGAGTTCGGCTATTTTGTGGGGATTATGACTTGCTAAATATATTATGCTTGATCTCTTGGTAGTCACGGCTATCTTCCTGGTAGATTTAGTGGTCATTATGGCGTTGTTGTAAATAAAGAGGTAGTACTATGCATCCGCAAAAAATCAAAGACCAGCTGCTCAAACATTTTCCTGACGCCGAGATGAAGTTGGAAGACCTTACCGGGGGCGGCGACCATTGGCGTCTAAGCATTGTCTCCCAAGCTTTTTGTGGTAAAAGCCTCGTTGCCCAACATCAGTTGGTATATGCCGCGCTTCATCAGTGGCTCAACCGCGAGATCCATGCCTTGGCCCTTGATACCCAGCCGCGCGAAGGTAAATAACGACGCGCTAGTTGGATTCTGCCCGCAAATCCCCTATACTCCTCCTCATTGCCTTTGCATTTGTTACGTTACCAGGAGACCACTATGGCTATGATCCCAATGCGTGCCCTACTGGACCATGCAGCTGAAAATAATTATGGCGTCGGGGCTTTTAATGTCAACAACATGGAGCAGATTCAGGCGATAATGGAGGCGGCTTTCGAGACCGATAGTCCGGTGATTATCCAAGCCTCACGGGGGGCACGCAGTTATTCCCAAGACGCTTATTTGCGTCATCTGATGCTTGCCGCCGTAGAACTCTACCCGCAAATACCGGTGGTCATGCATCAGGATCATGGCAATAGCCCCGAAACCTGTATTTCGGCGATTAAAAATGGCTTTACCTCGGTGATGATGGATGGCTCCCTGCTTGCCGATGGCAAAACTCCTGCGGATTTTACCTATAACTGGCAGGTGACTCGCAAAGTTACTGATATCGCCCATGCCTTCGGCGTCTCGGTTGAAGGGGAACTGGGCTGTCTCGGTTCCTTAGAAACCGGCCAGGGTGAAAAAGAAGACGGCCATGGATTCGAAGGGACGCTCAGCCATAAGCAGCTGCTTACCGACCCGGACGAGGCAGCAGATTTTGTCAAAAAAACCGGCATTGATGCCTTAGCCGTAGCCATCGGCACCAGCCACGGAGCCTATAAGTTTTCCCGGGCTCCGGACGGGGCAGTTCTGGCAATGGAGCAAATAAAAGCGATCCATCGCCTGCTTCCCAACACCCATTTGGTGATGCACGGTTCCTCATCGGTGCCGCAGATGTTGCAAGACTTGGTCAATCGCTATGGCGGTAAGATCAAGCAAACCTACGGGGTTCCGGTGAGCGAAATCCAGTTAGGGATAAAGCACGGGGTGCGCAAAATTAATGTGGATACCGACAACCGCTTAGCGATGACCGCGGCTATTCGCCAAGTCTTTATGGAACAGCCCGAGGAATTTGATCCTCGCGCTTTTTTAAAGCCCGCTCGCCACGCCATGAAGGAGGTGGTTAAAGAACGGATGATTGCTTTTGGGCAAGCAGGCCAAGCCCCCCGAGTGCGGCATACTACTCTTGAGCAGATGGCGAAGCGCTACCTTTTTTAGAAAAAGCTGCTGGGGACCTTATGAAGCAGGCAACAAACTACGCTGAGTATTTGCAGATCAACTCGCTGCTTAATCTGCAGAAGTCTTTAAGCGGTAGCGCGGGGGTGAAGCCGTGTCACGATGAAACCCTTTTTATTATCGTCCATCAAGTCTACGAATTACTCTTCAAACAGATACTCCACGAACTCGATTCCTTTGTGGAGGAATTCAGCCGACCGCCGGTTTCGGAAAACTCCCTGGGCTATTTGGTAGCCCGTCTTGAGCGGGTTACCCAGGTGGAGGATCTGTTTATTCCTCTGCTCGAAATTCTCGAGACTATGTCACCGATGGATTTTCTTGAGTTTCGCACGCTCCTGGTACCGGCCTCGGGTTTTCAGAGCGTGCAGTTTCGAGAGTTAGAGATCAAATTGGGCCTGTATTATCGCAAGGGGGAAAAAACCGTAGCGGCCCATGTAATGCGGGCCCTCAATCCCGAGGAGCAAGCCAAGGTCAGTGGTTTTCTGGCTACACCCTCAGCCTTAGCCTTGGTGGAGGGCTGGCTTGAGCGGATGCCGTTTATTGCTGCAGAACATTTTGATTTTTGGCACGAGTACGAATTCGCTGTTCTCGGCATGCTGGCTGAGGAGCGACGTTTACTAGCCCGTCACTCCTCCCAGGACCCTGCTGCTGCGCAACAGCTGTTGCAGCAGTGGGAGGAAACCCAGCTTATTTTTACTTCGTTGTTTAATGCCGATGCCTATGGGGTTCTGCAAGCAAGTGGGCAACGTACGCTGTCTCAGAAGGCCACCCTCGGGGCCCTTTTTATTTTCCTGTATCGTCACGAAGCGATCTTGCATCAGCCCTATCGTTTGCTGACCGCCTTACTGACCATCGATGAAAAGCTTACTGCCTGGCGCTATCGTCATGCGCTGATGGCCCATCGTTTACTCGGCAGCAAGGTGGGGACGGGGAGTTCGAGTGGGCATCAGTATCTGCAAAAGGCAGCGGAGCACTCACGAATTTTCGTTGATTTGTTTAATTTGTCTACGTTTTTGTTACCGCTTTCCCAACTCCCAAAACTGCCGGCGAATTTGAAGAAAAGCCTCAATTTTTCTTAGTGAGAATGTTCACCATTACCGCCGGTCGTTGCCAGAAAATTTCAAAAGCTAGGGAGCAGCCCATCACCAGCCTTGTGGATTTCGCTCCTCGCCACCCCCTGCCATGCTGGGGGTGGCGAGGAGCGAAATCCATAAGGCTGGTCTGACCCGCGACCGATACCTTAACCGGGATCTTTAAACTGAGCACTGAAACCGCCAGCTGAACTGAAGCTGACCCTGACCAGAAACTGCTAGCTGGCCTGAGACTGACAACGACTTAACGTTATAGCCAAAAAAAGCAGGAATCTGCTCTCGTTTTCCCGCAGTGCTTGCCGATCTTGGGGCAGGAAAAATCAGCCTCTGACCTATGTTTTTTGGAAAGCCATTCACCGCAGCTAATCGGCTTGGCTTGCCATCCCTTGCTCAAGAGCTTCGATGATGAGCTTATGGGGAGCCGCACCGCGTTGAGCAATAGCCAAGGGCTGGAGATATTCCGCATTATCCAAGGTCTGCGATGCGCTTTTTGTACTGGCGCCTTTAGCAAGCAGCAGCTCAACTAATTGATGATCTCCCTTGCTGATAGCTAAAGCCAAAGGACTGATGCGCCGCTTTGAACCATCGCGACGAGGAAAGCTCGCAGGGGTATTGACCAGCTGCAACGTAGCAGGAAATTTGTTGAGAACCCAACAAATAAGCTCGAGCTCCTGATTGGAGGCGATTACCGAAATCAAGATGTTGGCAACAATACCTCGAGCAACTGCCTGTTGATGGATTTCCATAACGAGGTCGTTGGTAAAAGACTCATGCTCTGCCTTTTCACGATCGATTGCGGCTAATTCTTCGGCAAAGCCTTCGGCTACTTCCCGTTGGAGGGTCTGGAGTTGTGCATCTATTCGGCGCTCTTTTTCCTCTTGTTTCGCTTCTTTCTTCAGCCTTTTGGCGATGCGTTTTTCTTTATTCGTCGCTTCGCTGGGCTGGCTTTCGCGGTCAAGCTCCTGAGGGGCTTCCAGCTCGGCGTTTTCTGTTATCAGACTCGCCTGAGCAATGTTCGGCCGTCGAGGTTCTTTGCGGTATTTTTTTGCTGGTAGGGGGCTTGTCTCGCTGATTGTTTCCGCTGCAAGGTGAGCATCATCAGAAAGTTGCTCGTGCACCACGGGTATCATACTTACGAGCGGGGACGGGGCCTGAGCACAAACATCGTGATGGACGGGCAGTGAAGCGACCAGTTCATCAGCAAGAGCCGCGAGTTGCTGGTGATCGTGGGCAAGCTCAGCCATGAGAAAATCAGCATGGGGAGCTAGTTCAAGCAGGGTGGCGTGCTTATCTCTGGCTCGAGCCTGTAAGGCATCAAAATCTGCATCTTCTTGATCCCAGGTAGCAACAAGCTGAGCGCGAGCTTCGCTGATGCATTGCCGTCGACCTTGGAGATGAGCAATAAAAAGAT
The DNA here is from genome assembly GCA_023250635.1 of Deltaproteobacteria bacterium. Classification (GTDB taxonomy): domain Bacteria; phylum Bdellovibrionota_B; class Oligoflexia; order Oligoflexales; family Bog-1112; genus JAHFAI01. The sequence continues at coordinate 7,995 of JAHFAI010000014.1, forward strand.
TCATCTCACCCTCAAGTCCTGCTGCTTGAGCCATCCGTCGAGGGCTTAAGGCGATACTGGTTCCATCGCCAGGGGTGATCGCGGCCTCCGGATCTCCACCATGGGAGATGAGATGATTCATCAAAATAAGGCTTTTCCCTCGACAAGCAAGATGCAGGGGGCTTAGGCCGGAGCGGGTGGTCCAGGCAATTCCTTCGGGATTACAGGCGAGCAAGGCGGAAATACTGCGGAGATAACGCTCGGGGATAATGCCAAAGCGTTGCTGCAGCGCTAAAGCTTCTTTGATCGCGGTATGCAGGGGATAGTCGCCATTATCATTGTACTGCTGCATAGACTTCGGGGAATTTTTGTAGGTGATGGGGATAAGAGTAAGCTCACCTATTTCGGCAAGAACATGGAGGGGGGTGTTGCCGTTGTAATCAAAACTTTTTGTAGGAACGTAGGAGATTTTATCGTTCTTTGCTAAAGCTTCTTCCAGCTGCATACAAAAATATACATAATTGGTTAACTGCGAATTGCGCAGACAGCTCCCATAGGTATAATTTTCAAATACGGTTTTAGACTTTGCGAGATCGAAGGCAGCCAGCAGTTCCTTGAGGATGAAAAAATCCTCGCTGCTCTCTCCCTCTGCGGAGCTCCTGGCAAAGGCCAAAGCCACCGTTGTAATCTTTAGAGAGGGATGAAGGGCTAGAGGATCGGCTTTATGGGCAAGCAATAGCTGCACCTGCGGATAACTATGGCAATCTATAGCCGTAAACAGGGGAGTAAAGCCGAGAGAGTTGCTGGCTTCTAGCTTCGCGCCACTTGCGAGCAGGGTTTGCAGCGCTTCGACTTTGCCACTCGCTATAGCTCGATGGATCAAGCAGGTGAAATTACTTACGAGATGCAGAGGAATCCCTGCAAAGAGAGCGCTGTATTCTTGCTCGCTAGCAAAGTCGAGATATTTTTCATTAACGAATTTTTTGAGGGAGATTTTGTTCTTCGCCGCTTCTTCGGCGAGCAGCAGTCTCAGTCCAGCAGCAGAAAAATCTGCCTTCCCAAAGAACCGTACTACTAGGTGCAAGGATTTTTGCAGACTACTATCGGTGACCACGAGAGGAGCTGGTTTACTAACAGCTCCTTTTTTCATTGCCAAGCTAAGTGGAGTTACCACGAGCATAAAGGCTATGGATAAGAGAATGCGCGACCATATGGTCTTCATAATAGTTCCTTGTCTTTTGATGAGGGGGCATAGCGGAGAAAGCCCAAACAGGCTATTATCCATAGATGAGGAATTTTAAAAGGGAAAGCTTTTTTATATGTTCTTAAGCAGCGCGATTGATTACAGCTAAATCATGATTGACCGACTTAAGCTCATTCTCTATATGGCGAACTTCTTTGCGAATGGCCTCGAGTTTTAAGCTTTGTTCTTTGAATTTTTGCTCGGAATTTTGGCGATCGGAACGAGCATTTTTACTGCTGTCTTTATTCTTGCCTTTATGATCTTTGCCACTGCCAGCGCTGCGTTTTTCGTTTTCGATTTGAGCGGCAAGTTTGCGCTGTTCATTTTCAAAAGCCAAGAGCTCTTTTTTCTTACTGGCGACGCTTTGACTGAGCTCTTCTTTCTTAGCGAGCAATTCCGCAACAAAATCACCGTTATTATGGCTCATTAGCTTAGTCTCCTTCGACTAGAAGTTCGGCAAAAAAACACACACCACTAGGTATCGGCTTAGCTGGTCAAAACTTAATAGCTGATCAGGTACATGGGCTTAGCCCCAACGCCTATTGACTTCCCCATGAAATTTCGTTATTTTCTCTCAATCTTTCTGCTCGTTGGCGACGAATGCTTTGGATTTAATTGAGGACAGTCGAATGTATTTCCTTAAATTACAGCTTGTTATACTGCTATTGACGCTTGCCAGCTCAAGCTGGGGGGCAATTGAAATTCTTAACCATCTCCAGAAATTACCTGAGCCGGTCTATCCTTCCTCAGAAGGTTTAATTGCGGAAGTAAAGGAAGAACTTTGGAACATTACTGAGCACGGACAGGCTAAAAATAGCTGCGGAATTGCCCCTTCTCTCGCTAGCCTTATTCATTACTATCTTACTGAAAAAACGGATCAACCGGCACCTGGCGAGCCCTGCGATTTACTGGCTGCCGAGGAGGCAGAAGCACTCTTTGTTCCTTGGTTAAACGAAATTTTTACCGATGCAGCAAAGCTCGATACAATAAAAAAAGGTCTGTTTAGCAAGCGTCATTTTGATCTTGCCTATAACCCCTATGAACGCTTAACAAGCATCTGTGCTACTCCTGGAGAAGCCCTGAATTCGGATAGTCATGATTTAAACCAAAGGGAAATTACCGCAATTTCCCAGGCTGCAGCCCGCATCTTGGGCGAGACTCCGCCAAGCGCAAAACTTGTTTTCGTGGGGAATTCTCCTTTTTTATTAAAGCAAGCAGTGCTTAGTTTGCAAGCTCAGCAAGAGCAAGAACTGCGTTCTATCTACTCCATCCCGATTTCTGGTAAGGTCAGTAGAGGGGAATCTAGAGTATTCGGATCTTATGATATCACCGCTTCCCGAGAGCTGTTCTTTCGCCAAAAAACAGCAGACTTGCTCCAGCTTGATCACGTTCAAGAAGGTGATCAATTCTATTTTATTGATGATGTGCGCAGTGGCACCTCGGTAATGTGGGTCGTGGAGACGGTCTATCGTTTATATCAAGAACGAGGTTTGACCCCACAGATAAGCCTTATTGCCCTCAACACTCCTGATCCAACTCTCGCTCTTTTTAGCAAAGGGGATGCTGAAGCGAGCTACAAATTTTATTTCCCTAAGAAGAATCCACTCTTTAAGGTTGATCTGCTCTCGCTCAATTTGCCGGAAAACTTAATCGTCGCTATGAATAGCAAGGGTGGGAACGAAAAAGAGTACCAGCGCTTCGTGGCTCATTTGCCTCCTCGTCTATGGAATTCCTATGGCTGGGAAAAATATCTGCGGCCGCTGAGCGCTAGCAAACGCTCTTATTTGCAGTTCTTTGCTCAGGAAGTTAAATCCTGCCTGTCCCCGCAGGGAAAGTCTGGGGTCATCAAGGAAATTAGCTCGCTTACCCAGCTTGCTCCCTTCGTCGATGCAACTACCGTGGTTATTAGTGATTTAGATGAAACCTTAATTCTTAATCCCGGTTCAACCACAAAACATCGCAAAAAAAGCGATCGGCTGGTCTATTGCGAAGGCGATTGTACCAAGATGGCGGTGAAAGAAATCGCCGAGAAGAGTATGGCGTTCACCGTGCTTACGGCCCGTGGCTGGTATCCAAGCCCCCCGGTAAACCAAACTCCCCACGAACTCTACGGGCATCGTCTGGTTGATCATTTAGTTGATTATTGTAGACTGCCTCTTTCCCAGCTAGCCATGGCAAGGGCTGAGGATCGCTACTATCGTGGGGTGTTTTTCGCCGAGGGGGGAGACAAGGGAGAAAAAGTACTAAAAATCCTGGAAATTTTAGCAAAACAAGGCTTAAAACCCAGCAAAATTATATTTGTCGATGATCGTCATGACGAAAAGTGCAGTCATCTACGCGAGGTACAAGCAGCACTAGAATCGATAAATTATGGTAATTTTCAGCTTTTTCACTATATTGGTACCATGGTAAAAAGCGAAGCAATCGACACGGGGGCCCGCCTTCGTTGTGGATCAATGATCTGAGATTTGCTCTGCAACCGCGAGGGTTTTGTAGGTCAAGTGGCGATGAGATTTTTACTGAGCTTGTGGTAAGCAGTGATCCCAAAGGTTAAGGCAATGGCCAGGGCATCGCTCACATCGTAGCTCATCCCTTGACGATCAAAGCCCATCAGCTGCTCGAGGGCAGCGGCTACTTGTTTCTTATCAGCATTGCCCTTGCCAGCAATGCTTTTTTTTACCTCGCTCGGGCTAATCTCATGGATGGGTAAGTCATAGCGGGCGCAGGCTGCTACCAGGGCGCCTCGTGCTTGACCGAGGAGCAAGGCCGAGCGGGGATTTACGCCCATAAAAGCGCTTTCGAGTACGCAGACAGTCGGTTGAATTTCGCCAAGTAAGCCATGCATGGCGCGATGCAGGTGGCCAATGCGCAGAATAATTTCCATACTATCTTTGCAGGCGAGCACTCCCGCATGAGCGATAGCAAAGTGTTTCGGATGTACCGGGTGTGGGCGCAGAGGAGCAATGGCTGCAAAACCTACCAGGCGACTGCCGGGGTCGATACCGAGAATAAGGGGAGGCGGCTGCGTCATGAGCGCCGCAACTGGCAAATTGCTAAGTCTGCGGCCCAGGAAGGGGCCTCGTGATGGGTGATCATCAAGCCCTGGCCACCCTGCTCGCAGACAAAACGCAGCATCGCCCCATCGGAGTTCCAGGTATTGCCCGCCGCAAAGACGGGGCATAGGCCATGAGTGTGCGTTAGCAATTCGGCTCGCTGGCGTTTACCTTCAGCATGATTAATCAGTGGATCGATCAGGACCCCCGCACGCCGTGAGCGCTCGATACCGCTCATCTGTTCCACCGGGATGGGAAGCATCCCGGCGCATTTGGTAACCAAAAGGTGAGGACTTGCAGAAATCACAAAGTGCTGCACCCCTCGTTGACTCAGTGCCTCGAGCAGATAGAGGGATTCTGCGATTACAAAGGGGCGATAGTAATTTGCCACCAGAGGGGCAAGCAGCGCCTCAACTTTAGCGTGCTGCTCGGGAGAAAAATCGGCGAGCACCTCAGCCAAAAAAGCAAAGGCAACCAGGTCACCCTCAACCTGGCGCAGGCGAGCGTATTCCTGCCACAGGCGTTCTTTGCCCCGCGCCTCGGGTTCGTATCCGGGTATTAGACGAGCGGTAATAAGCTGGTCAAGCATACCGAGATAAGTAACTCTGTGTTCCACTCGGCTAGCAGGACCGCCTAAGCAGCCCTCGCTAATATCTCCATCGATGAGGGTACCATCGAGATCCCAAAAAGCCGCGAATTTTGCTTGGACAGAAGTCGAGGAGGAGGAGTGTCGTTTAAGTAGCTGATCGAGACGCTCGAGGAGCAGATCGAGAAATAGCTTGGTTGTTGTAGTCAGCACAAAGGTTACCCCGCAGAAAATTAAGCAATACCGAGAATCTACCTGGGAAAAATTAGATCGGGAAGGATTTCGGTGTGTGTCCCCGAAATTTTCCCGTCTATTTTTTCTTGTATTCCATAATGGACGCGTCTATTATGGAATACAGATGATAATAGCCGAGGTGATAATGAAGCGCTATTGTTTCCCCTATATAGAAAAAGACCTTAAAAATAAGATGGTTTTCCTGGGGGGGCCACGACAGGCTGGTAAAACCACCCTGGGTAAAGCCCTGCTCGCTAAGACTTCAGGCGTGTATTTTAACTGGGATAATGATGAAGATCGCCGTGATCTCTTAGGAAAACAATGGCGAGCGGACTCTCCTCTCGTGGTTTTCGATGAGCTGCACAAATATCCGCTTTGGAAACGCTGGATCAAAGGGTGTTATGATGTAAAACCTGATCATCAACAGTATTTTGTTACTGGCTCGGCACGCTTGGATCTCTATAAAAAAGGCGGGGATTCTCTTTTAGGACGCTACCACTATTGGCGACTGCATCCTCTCACCATCGATGAAATTCCGGAACATATGCCCCTTCAGGAAGCCTATGAGCGTTTACTGAGCGTTGGCGGATTTCCTGAGCCTTTCCTTTCTGGAGATCAACGGGAAGCGCGCCGTTGGCGACAGGAACGCTTTCAACGAGTGCTAAGAGAAGATGTTCGTGATTTGGAAAAAATTCGTGAAATTCAATTGTTGCAATTATTTGTAGACTCATTGCGCACCCGCGTTGGCGGTTTAACCACCCTTGCAAATATTGCAGCTGATGTGCAGATCTCTCCGAAAACAGCAAAATCTTGGTTGACTATAGCTGAAAATATGTATCTGTGCTTTGCTGTTTATCCTTATACCACCAACCTAGCACGATCCATTCTAAAGCCTCCCAAAGTTTATTTTTTTGACAATGCCGATACAGCTGAGAACAGCGGGATGCGCTTAGAAAACCTTGTGGCGACGACCTTGCTTAAACGTCTCCATTTTCTCGAAGACTACTACGGATATCGTTGCGCTTTGCATTATGTGCGAGATAAGGACGGCCGGGAAGTCGATTTTTTAACCCTCGTCGATGGAAAAATTCACGAGCTTATCGAAGTTAAATCTACCGATAGCACACTTTCTAGTTCTCTAAAATATTATGCCGAAAAGCTCAAACCTACTCATGCTGTCCAGCTGGTCGGCAATCTAAAACGTTCGTTTGATAAGGAAAATATTCACGTTGCCCACCCTCGTGACTATTTTACCCCCCCTCTTTGGTAGGCGGAGTATTTTTTTTCTTGACAGATTATATGCAACAAAGCCATCAGGAAGCATAAAAAATACGGTATACTAGAAGAGTTTAGAATTCCTCCTCCGTCAAAATAGAGCCTTAAACCTTTGTTGTAGAGGTACCTAAGCGTGCAGACCCCCGAGGTGATCTCCCCTAGTCGGCTGGATTCTGCCAGAAAGTACCTTGGAGCTTTGCGCCAAGCAGAGGCCCTCGGTCTTTCGCTCCGGGTCCGAGCTCGAGTGCAGCAACAGCTGGAGCTGGTTGCGAGCGAACCGCTGCGAGATGATTATTTGCAAGCCTTGCTGCACACCTGGGCACAGGCCTCGGGATGGCGCGAACGCTTACCCTGTTTAGCAACTGCTCTGCAGGTGCTGGGGCGGGAAAAATCTCCGCCGAAATTTCGTGCATGGATCACCGCCGAACTCGTCGCCTTAGGAAGCTGGTTTCCCCTGGAAGGCGAAGCCTTGGCGGAACTCACCAGCCTCCTCTGCCTACACGGGCAGCTGGCGGCGCAGCTCCCTGGCTACTGGGAGTTTTATCGCCAGCAGATCACCCGTTTTCATGGCCCCTTTATTGAGAGTACCCTGTGGGGCGGATTTTTGGGGGCAGTGCCCCCATCCCCAGCCACAGAACAGCACTATTACGAAGGTATTGCCAAGCTGCATGTTTTCCTGGCTCGTCCCGCTTCTGGCGAAGAAACGCTGCTCTGGGAGGCAGGTTCTGCAATTAGTGCAGCTAAGCTTCCCGAGCTTCCCGACTGGACCCTGTTGCTGGCTTGGGCTGAGGGAATTTGCGAGCAGTCGGCTTTTTATCAGGAGCAGGAACGTCGCAAAATCCGCTGGCAATTGCGCTTAGCTCATCCAAGTGCCCGCATCTCTCTGGCCACGGCTCAGGGCTATCTCGAAGAAGTGTATCCTGCTAATCCTCACAGCTTGGCTCGTCTCTTAGACCTGGCTACACACCGAGATACGAGCAAAGGAGTGGAGGCAGCCCTCGAGTTGCAGGTTCGTCTTAGACGTGCCGAGAGCAGCCACCTTACCAATGCCGATTTGCTGCATCTCTGGCAGCTAGCCAATGCTGAGGGGCAGGTGGATCTAGCTTGGCGAGTAGTCACTCTGGCTGAACGACGCGGCCTCCTCGGTGAGTATTTGCATTGTCTGTGGGAAATTTCCGGAGAATATCGCCAGAACTACCCGAGTTTTTCAGCCAATCCGGACAAGCATTTTATCCCGTGGACCAGTGGTTGTGCTCCGGATAAAACTGCCCTGCTGAAGGCCTTTACCATTGTTGGCAGCAGTCTTCCCTATCTGGCGCGAGTATCTTTGGGACTGAGCATATCTCGCCCAAGCCTGCTTTCTTTCCCGGGAGTGAAAACCGACAAGACCCGCTCCTTGCTGACGCGTTTTGAACACCCACAGTGGCGTAATTACCGTTATCAAGCCAGTGCTACGGCAAACCTAGGCAAAAAAACCGCAGCAGCCAGTGCCGAGCTCTTTCCCTGGCCGGTGCAAGCCTATCAGAGCAACTGGCGAGGGGTCCTGGAGCAGGTGCTCAGCATCTTAGGTTTTCCAGCCTGGCAGTGGCGTATCAGCAAACTTCAGGAAGCACTGAGTAGCTTCCGCGGTAAACGTCGGCCCCGCTGGCAGCAGTTCTATCAAGAACTTTTCGCCAGTCATGAACAGGGAGCGGTTAAGTGGTTGACGAGTCTCTCGGCTGAGGAACGTCACGCCTGGCATCAGCTCCAACATCTAACAAGCACCCTTGGTCCTGCTGATGAAGAGGAATTACAAAACAGTCTTTTTTGTTTTGCCTGTCGGGTAGCAACGATGGTCTATCCCCACCATCAGCAAGCACTTATCAGCCTGCAAGCAATGGAGGTGCCGCTACCCTGCTTATGGGATTTTGAGGTCTGGATCGTCAGCCCTGCTTATAGCCGTTGGCGTGAAGAGATGCAATTGAGTGCTGAATTGTCTATTCCGGAGTATCTGCACGGGGGATGGTGATCCTCGGGCCTTGTTAGTTTGCAACAACGCCGGTGATGGTCATAATGTCTAGGCTCGAGCGCACTGCTGCTAACAACTCATCGATGATAGCCGGGGTGATCTGGCCGATGTTTCCCAGGCGAAAGCTTTCCACTTCGGTTAGTTTTCCGGGATAGATAATAAAATTACGTTCTTTCATCAACTCGTAAAACTGCGCAAAACTAAAACAGGGATCTAGAGGCGAAAGAAAGGTTGTAATAATAGGAGAGAGCCATTGGTCAGGGAGCAGGGTTTTGAAACCCAGGGCGCGCATGCCGCTTACCAGTTTCCGCTGATTAGCCAGGTAACGCTCGAGTCTGCCAGAACAGCCCCCTTCGGCGCGATGCTGGGCTAGGGCTGAGGCAAAGGCTGCCACCACATGGGTAGGTGGGGTAAAACGCCATTTGCCACTGTGTTCAAAGCCCTGCCACTGATCATATAAATCGAGGCTGAGGGAGTGAGCTACCCCTTTACGCTGACTAATGAGAGCGCGTTGTACCAGGACAAAACCAAAACCCGGCACCCCTTCGATACATTTGTTGGCAGAAGAAATACAAACAGCGAAGGGAATTTCCTCGGCATTGATGGGCAGTGCCCCAAAGGAACTCATCGCATCGATAAACAAGCGTCGCCCGGCTTTTTGTACTTCTCGTGCAATATCGGCCAGGGGGTTTAACATACCAGAACTGGTTTCGCAGTGGACCACCACCACATCACTGAGACTAGGATCTCCCTGTAAAAGCAGCGCTACTTCCTCGGGTAAGGGTGGAAGAAAATCCCCCTTGTCAAGGAGGGTGAAGGGGCGCCCCAGGTAACTTATTATTTTGGCGATCCGCTGCCCATAAGCACCATTGGCCAGCACCAGAGTTTTACCACCACTACCTGGCAGTAAACTGCCCAGGGCGGCTTCCACCGCAAAGGTGCCGCTGCCCTGCATGGGCACGCAGACATAGGAATCATCGCGGTCGTTAATTAGGGCAAGGAGATCCGCACAGATTGCTTTGGTCATCTGATTAAAATCGGGATCCCAGGACCCCCAGTCGACCAGCATTGCTTCCTTGGTAAGTGCCGAGGTGCTGAGCGGGCCTGGAGTGAGCAAATAGGGAGTAGAGGGGGGAGGAGCCTTCACGAGTACCTCGCTGCTTAAATATAGGTTTTGTAGTTTACCGTAAATCCCAGAGTCTCGCCGAGAAAGCTTGCAACCATGGGCAACATGCTGCTCCCCGGACGATAGGTTCCGGAATTATTATCTACCACCAATTGCTGTGCTTCATTTATCCAACATTCGCCAGCAAAAAAAATCACCTCAGGATAGTTGCCAATAAAATAGTGCTTGGTTGCTAATTTCGAACCGGCAATTTTGTCGATAGGAGCAAAGAACACCTGTGCATCGGTTATTACATAGGTGTATTTTTGTCCGGGTTTAAACAGGGCAAGAATTTTTTTGCTTTTTACTTCGCCAAGAGCTTTTAAATGTGTGGCCAGATACTGGCGTTTAGCGCGTAAAGGCGCAAACAGACCCTCGACTTTTTGTTGGCGTTCTTTATCGCCAGCTATCCGCAAATCAAGGGATGGCGGGGCTTTTGACAGCTTAATTTGAAAAATACGCGGGAGTTTCTCCGCACCTGCTTCCTGTCCAGATTTGCTATTTTCGCCCGGCCATCGCAGGTGTTTTACCTGCCAGACGGGGGCGGCGTGAATGTCGCCTCCCCACCTCGAGCTGATCATGATACAAACAAAAATCTTAGCAGCAGTAGAACGCATTTTCGGGAGCAAACAAAGCATAGGTCTTTTCCAAAGTTCCCGCGTACAACGAGGAACAGATTGCGAATAAATATGTTGTTATTTTTTGCTAGTATAAAAGAAAAGCTCTGGGGTGCAAGGTGCTTTTTGCTGCTGGGATTAATCTCTCCCGGGCTAGGTGAGGCCGCTGCTATTGCGGTAAATCTACGCACTGAGCTGGGCAGCCGCTTGGCGGGGTGCTCATGGTATGATCCTCTCGGTCGGACTTCTTATTCCCAGCAGTTTCCTCTGCTCAGCATGCATCTTAGTTTTCGCCCCGAGTTGATTGTGAGCGACTCGCGAGGAATGCTCACCTTAGCCACGAGCTATCAGTATCAGCAGGAATATCGGCGCGAAAGTTCGGGGCAAGGTCATCATCGCTATACCCTGGCTCTGATTCTACATCCTCTCCTTGCAAGGCTACGGATGGGCTTGTGGGCTGAAGCAGCCTGGTCCTATGGGGGAGGCCTGACTGCTCCGCCAGGCTCTCCGCATTATGCTTTTCCTTCGTCGCTTCTCTCCACAGATTCTGCTTTGATTCCCTGGTTGGCAGTAGGGGAAGGAGAGGGTTTCCGTGCTATTAGCGGTTTTACCCTATTGAGTCATCGCGAGGTCTATTTGCCGGCCCTGTCGTACCGCAGTCAGCAGGGAGGAGAGCTACCCCAGAGTTTGTTTATCCTTGCCCAGATGGGTGACTTCCATAGGGGCTTCTCCGCAGAGGTGCTCGCTGATCACTGGAGCTTGACAACGGAGGATCCTGAGGAAGGATATAGCCGTCAGGGATTTGGCGCACTGGTCTATTACCCCATAAGTGAGCGCTGGCATGGCGAATTACGGGGAAGGCTCTGGAGGGATGCACCTTTGCTGGCGGGGTTTGGTAAAGCAGGGGAACAGGGCTGGCAATTAGCCACATCTCAGCGCTGGCAGCTCGCCAGTTCCTTAGGGCTCACCCTCGAGTACCGCTTCTCCCAGCTCGAGGAGCCGGCAAAAAATATAAGGGACTTTTATCGCCAAGATGTTATGCTTAGCCTTGGATGGCAGGTCTATGGCAGGGAAACGCGTTTACTCCTCCCTCCCTGGCGTAACTCACCCCAGGTCCTGACTAAACGAGCTGAGTTGATGAACTCGCCCCCGATTTTGTAATAGCATTCTTTTTGCGACAAGGTGAAGCCCCGCTGTGTTATCCGAGATGCTTGCCAAGCTCAAAATTCCTAAGCAGCAACGAATTTTTGTCAATCGCACCCTGAATTTTGAAGATATAAAGGTAGTGGGTTTCGATATGGACCACACCCTGGCTTTGTATAAGCGCGAAACCTTCGAAGAATTAGCTTTTGTCGAAACCCTAAAAAAATTTATTGCCGCAGGTTACCCCCAGGAGTTAGCACAACTGCGTTTTAAACATGATTTTGTGATTCGGGGATTGCTGGTTGATCGAGCTCGCGGCAATGTCTTACGGGTTGACGCCCATAAATATGTTAAGGACGCTTATCACGGCTATCGGCGCCTGAGTAAGGAAGAGCGCTATCAACTCTATAACCAGCAGAGTTTCCCGGTGGAAGAATGCCTTTCCATCGATACGCTTTTTGCGCTCTCAGAAGTGCAATTATTTGTAGAAATTGTCGAGTTTATGCATCAGCATCCTGGGGCCATAGCCAAGAGTTTTCAACAGGTTTATGATGATATTCGCCTCTATATCGATCTCAGTCATAAAGACAATAGTATTAAAGCCAAGGTTTTAGCCCATCCCGAACGCTATCTAAAAAAAGACAAGCATCTCGCGAGCAGTTTGCTGCGGCAAATCGACGCAGGAAAATCCTTGTTTCTGCTGACTAATTCCACCTATGCCTATACAAACCAGGTAATGACTTGGGTTTTTGAAGGAACGAACGAAGGCTTTAGTTCCTGGCACGACTATTGGTCCTATATTATTACGGACGCTGGAAAACCGAATTTTTTTGGAGGTGCAGCTCCTTTTCAAGGCCTTGATCGCTCAGGGCAGGTGGTCGAAGTTACGGTCGACCAGCTTCAGCAGGGGGGAATTTACCAGGGGGGAAATGCTGGTTTGTTCGAAACTCAAAGCGGTTTTCGTGGCGATGAAATACTCTACGTGGGCGACCATATCTACGGGGATATCATTCACCCCAAAGGAATTTTGAATTGGCGCACCATGCTTATTGTGGAAGAGCTTGAAGAAGAATTACCCAAGCTCGCCAAGCTTAAGCTGGAGCTTTCTCGTATTTACGAGCACATTCATCAGCGGGAAGAGTTGGACGAGAAACTCCAGCGTTTACGTTCCAAGATTGGGGCGAATTTTCGCCAAAGCGAAAAAGCCAAGACTCGCGGCGATCATCTCAAAGCAGAGCAATTGCTTGGAGAAAACGCCAAGCTGAACGAAGCTTTCAGCGGCTTGCGCCAGGAGTTAAACACCCTTGATGAGACCATTAAAATCCTGATCGATCATCGGGCAAAGCGGGTACATCCAGTGTGGGGAGAACTGATGAAGGTGGGGCTCGAGGCCAGTCGTTTTGCCCAGCAGGTAAACTCCTATGCCTGTATTTATTCATCACGAGTCTCGAATCTTCGTTACTATAGCCCCTTTAAAAAATTTCTTTCCTATCATGAGAATCTCCCCATCGACAGTTGAAAAGTTGATTGACCCTCGGCGGAATTTAAGATACAGCGTAACCAGCAAGCTATACCACCGGTACATAGACGGATATCCTATTATGAAAAGAGATTTAAGCACTCTCCTCCACGTGAGTTTCGCAGTAATTTTACTATTATCCTCCTCTGCCCAGGCAAGTTGTTTGCAAGCAGCTTCCTCCCGAGAGAGCCTTTCCATCGAGGAAATAACCCTCGAGCTCCCTGAAGCTACTCCGGAGAATGAACGAGAGATGGAGAACGAACGAAGACAAGCAAAAAAGAGCAGCAGCATCCGCCAGCAAATTAGGGAAGCAAGACGCTTTGCAGCCGATACTCACCTACCCCCCGTAAGAACGACCATGCTGCCCTCGTGCACCCCCAAAACCGAATCTCGCAGAGTCCTCCCGCCAGTAGTTCACCCAGAAAGTGAAGAAGAGGATTTCTTAAGCAAAGAAGACATAGTGCAGCTAGAGCGCCAAGCACTCTTGGCGAATTACCAGCAAAAAATCAGCCAAGAATTTGCTGATTATCGCATTTGGTTAACCAGACAATTCGCTTTCCATCAAAGAGTTATGGAGACTGAAAGGAGGAGCTTACTAAAAATAGAGGCTGAGAAGGCGGCAACAGAGAAAGCGCTGGCAAGGGCAGCAGCAGCAGAAATGGATCGTGAACTCCTCAAGGAACAACGAAAATTAGCGCTCAACAACGACTATAAATGCGTTAAACTCAAATTATGCCGTTTTATGAACGAGTTAGCAAAACAAATTAATGCTGATTTTGCCTGCAGGCCCGTCAGCCTCGCTGCAACTCACCCAGAAATAAAAAAGAGATACCGCCAATTATCCCTTAAAATCCATCCTGACAAACAAGGCGATAGATTTGAGGAAGAAATTAAAAATCTCACCGCGTTTTTTACTGATTGGGCAGCTCAACTCTAGTACCCTCATGGTAAGCACATTTTCTGCGTAGCAACAGGAGGAGTTATGGATTTAGCTCGGGGTGGTCTTGGCATGCCTGGAGCCGCACTCTTATTTAGCTTGTGGAGCCTGTTTATACCCAACCTACTCTCTGCGGAGCAGCTCATGCTTCCTCCCCCCCCTCCGCTCAAGCAACATGTCATCGTTCTCGGGATTGATGGTTTAGGCAGCCATAACGTTTGGCGGCACGAGGAACTGGGCACCCCCCCGCCGAGCATCCCCACCCTGAGCAAATTGATGGCGGACGGCGCCTGGACCTTGCAAGCCCAAATCGACGAGATTGCTGTTAGTGGTCCCAACTGGATGGGGATGCTTACCGGCGCACCCTCCTCCCGCCATGGGGTTAGGTCTAATGACTGTGAACGAGGGGCCGGACTCGAGACGATTTTTGGCCTGCTGCGCCGCAGCCAGCCCGCTATTTCCATCACCGTGATTCACGAATGGGCAACGATTTATTGTTATCCCGAGGAAAATTCGGTTAACACCTTTGTGAAAACTTCGACGACCGCTGAGACTACGGGGGCTATTATTAGCGCCTTGCATAGGGATCTTCCCGATTTTATTTTTGTTGACTACGACGGTGTCGATGCAGCAGGCCACAAGGCGGGGGGTTCGAGCAGCACCTATCGCCAGGCCGTAGAAGCAGTGGACCAGGGTATAGCCAGCGTTCTTACTACCCTCGATGAACTGCATATCGCCGACCGCACCTATGTCATTGTGCTAGCTGATCACGGCCATCGCCCCGAGGGTGGGGGGCATTCTTCGGCAGAATATCCGGTGCCCTTTATCGTCTATGGCCCGGGGGTACGCCCTGGACAAATCAGCGAAGCCGTGCACAATAACCAGTTAGCTCCCCTGCTGGCTCACCTTTTCAGGAGCGGTCCTTCCCCTGATTGGGTAATGGGGCTTTGGCCTTTTGATCGCTACCTTTAATAGCATGATTGCTTGGCAGCCAATACAGCACAATACCGCTCAAAAATATAAAAACAGAGATGCAAGTGAGGAGCAGCACAGTGGATCCTTATTCTGTCAGATAACCGTAAAAATCCACGGCAATAAGTTTTTGGCGATTATTGCTGGTCCTGAGCCAGAGTTTACCATGGATGTTGCCCCTTGCCTCAGAGCTATTGTTGAGGGTAAAAACCACCTTGTGTTGTTTAGCGGCCAGTGCGCTTAGCTGAGCAGTAAGCGCTAAAGAGCGGTTGTTCTCTTCCTCACCATTGAGATTGAACAACGAGCGCTCGAGGCTGACGGTGAATTCACCAGAGCTGCTTAAGGTAAGCACTCGTTTCGTCTGTTGGCCTTTGCCGAGCGGTCCAAAATCTAGGTAACTGCTATGGCTACGAATCGGTGGTAGCTGGTGCGCACTTACATAAATATCCATGCGGGGTTTATGGAGGTTGTTGCTGGCAACGGTAATTTTTTCTTTTAATACCCCGGTAAACTCACCAGGGCGCAAGCGCACCAACAGCTGCCAGCGGTTGATGCGCTCTTCTCTATAGGAGACCTCAAGAAGGCTGCTATTGTAGGAAATACCGAGAATTTTATAAGGGACTTCAGCGTTGAGACCGGTGATGGTTACTTGCTTCGCACGGCTGAGGATTTCGCCCCCCTCTTCACCAGCTCCGTAGGCAATAATGGGTGGTTCCACCCGATAGTCAGGAACCACATCGGCTGCCAGAACTAAGAGTTGCTGGAGCGAGGAGCCTGCATCGCTGACCACGCTCACCGCTTTTTTGACAGGACCAATAAAATGATCGGTGTTTAAGGAGACCGTGATCGCGCCACCTTCTTGCGGGGCAAAGGTATCTCGTTCGGGAGGCGTGACGATGGTGCAACCACAGGGGCTATGGATAGCCTTGAGGTGCAGGGGGGCGCTGCCGGTATTGGTAAAATAAAAAGCGTGGGTGACGATACTGCCTTGAGGGACTTGGCCAAAATCTATGCTTTGTTTAATAAAGGCAAGCCTTCCTTGGCGAGGGGAAAGCAGAGGCCCCGGAGCCTTCTTGGCAGAGGCCAGCGGGGATGCTATACAATTGAGCGCACAGCAAATTCCTGCCATGCCGTGCCTGTGCTTGCCGAGATTGCGTACCAAGTGGTGAAGGTTCATGGAGCCGTTGCTTTGAGGAATCAGTGGTAAGATGAGGCGTACCCTACGCTGAGGAATTGCTTCCTTAGTTTCGGAAAATAATCGTAGGGGCAATGAATTGCAAGGTAAATGTAGGGTTTAGTTCTGCGTGAGCTGCTGATCGGAGGGAGTGCAATCGTGATTCTTTTTTCTTATATACTGCGAGCTTTTTTTAAATACGCCCTTGGGTCTCTGCTGCTTGGCTTATTCATGTTTATTCTGTTTGATTTTATCCATAAATCCACCGGAGTTTTTGCCATCCAGCACGCAAGCGCTGGTTCCATAGGAAAATATTATTTTTATCAAACACCCCTACAACTGGTACAGCTCTTGCCTTTAGCGAGTTTGATTGCTTCGCTGCTGGTGATGATCACTATGCAACGTAGTAATGAAATTACCATCATGCGATCAAGTGGCATGAATATTTTTGCTATCGCGCTCCCCCTCGTGGCCGCTGGCACCTTGCTTACCCTGCTTGCTTATGGGCTTAATGAATTGGTAGTGCCACGGGCTGCCTTGCGTGTGCAGCATATTTCTCAGGTGGAAATAGAAAAGGGTCGGAGAAACAGCGAGTTTGATCATAAGAACCATTGGTGGGCCATGGAAGATGGTTTTTATTACTTTGAAGGCTATAACCAAGCTGATCAAAGTCTGCATGGCTTTCGTCAGATCCTAATGGGCGAGGATTTCACCCTCCACTCCCTGGTCCTTGGGGATGAAGGCACTTTTGATGAAGCCAGTAAAACCTGGATTTTCCCCTCGGTGCGAAAGTTTACCTTTGCAACTCCCGGCACGGTGAGCGACTCGCAAACCCTTAGGGCCTGGTCTCCGCCCGCTGGATCGATTGAGCCTATCAATTTCCAACGAGAGCTGCGTTTACCTGAGGAACTCTCCCTTGCAGAACTGTCTCCGCTTATTGTCCGCAATGCTAAACTGGGTCGTGATGTCCTCGAGTTAAAAGTTGCCTGGCAGGTTAAAATCGCCTACCCTTTGGCCATTGTTCTGTGCAGCCTTATGGGTCTTAGTTTTGGATTTCGCTCGGAGCGCAACCATGAAACCTTGCGCAGCATTGTGGTGGCGATGAGCGTGGGTATCAGCTACTGGTTTTTGCTAAGTGCCTTCCGCAGCCTAGGGAATTTTGCTAGCCTGCCTCCCCTCGTGGCAGGATGGCTTGCCACTGTACTACTGGCTCTCTATGTAGGTAAGCAGCTTGTTACACTTCATCGCTACTAGGGAGGTATCAGTGAAGCAGCTGCTAGCCCTCTTGTTATTGTTGCTCGGGGGATGGGGGCAGCAAAAAGCTGCTTGCTCGACCATTCCAGGGGGGGCTTCCCCCCCCCACCCACCCCCTGCGGTGGTGCAGGCAGAGGAACTTCTTGGTTTATGGCATGCTCCGACTCACCCCCTCCATCCCTTTCTAATGGAGGGAACAGACGCCCAGGCCCTCGCCGGGCTTCTTTTTGCCCCCTTGACCGCACTCCTTGAGGGTGGAGTAACTCGCCTCGCTGAGACCCGCCAGGCAGCGCCGCAGATGGTGGTGGAGCTTACTGCGAGCGCGCGTTGGGGAGATGGTAGCCCGCTTCTGGGTGAGGACGTAGTTTTTACCTGGCAGCTTGCCCAAAAATTTCGCAGTAAAAGTTCTTCCCCTGCTGATGCCTACCACAGTATTGAGAAGCTGGTGATCGATCCGAGTAATCCGCGCCGACTTACCCTGACTTTTTCTGCGCGGCAATTTACCCCCGGGCAGTTTGCCAGCTTGCCGGTGCTCCCCAAGCATTTAGAAACAGCAGCCTGGGAGGCGAGCAAGGGGGTTTTTCATCAGTATCTGGAAACGAGCAATTATTGCCAGAATCCTGCTCTCCCCGGTCTCTATAATGGTGCTTACCTGCTCGTGGCGGATCAGCGTCCCCAGCAACTTTTGTTGAAGCGTCATCCCCAGGGGCCTCGGGCCGGACGATTGCGGGGGGAGCAGCTCACCACGGTCTTTCTTGGTGAGAAAAATGGGGCTTTAAAGCTTAAAAATACCTTATTTCGGGTGGTCAGTGAGGAAGCTTGTGAGCACCTCAATTGCCGGGCGCTGCAGACTGAGCCCTACCGTTTAGTCGAGGAAGAATCCCGGGACTTGGAACACCTTGATTTTAATTTAGACAACCCCCTTCTCAGATCACTTGGCGTACGTCAGGCTCTGGTCCATGCCATCGATCGTCAAGCCCTTTATCGTCGCCTTGACTCTTCATCCCTGGTGCCTACCACCAGCTTTTTGCCCCTTGGGGAGGGCACCCCTAAGGAAAAGCTCTGGGGGGGCTATGATCCTCTCAAGGCAGCCGCCCTCTTGGAGGCCGAGGGGTGGTTGCGCGAAGCAGCGAGTGGTAAACGCTTCAAGGGGGGAAAGCCTCTAAGCCTTGAGCTGCTTAGTTGCGAGGAATCAGGGCTCCGAAAGGAGCTCTCCCTACGGCGGGTGCTGGGGACTTTTTTGGTCGAGGCCTGGGCCAAGCTTGGAGTGACACTTACCCTTAAAGAGCTCAGCGAATCAGCATTTCGTGACCAGATAATGCACCGCCGCAATTTTACCGGAGTGCTCTTATACGCGTGGCATCTGCCGCGGGATGGGAGCCTGAGCCCGCTTTTTCATTCTCAGGCCGTGCCAAGTCAGAAGAATCCCCTGCAAGGGCAAAACCTCAGCGCTTGGTTTTCTCGCCGGGTAGATAAGCTCCTCGATGAGCTTGACGCGTATCCTTTTTCAGCCCAAAGGGGAGAAAAGCTTGCTGCTTTAAGCCTGTTCTATCAGGAGCAGCTCCCTGGTCTGGCGCTTTTTTTCTATAAGCGACAGGCCTTAGTAAGAGAATATTTGACATTGTGAGATGGGCATACTAGAAACCCCCTCTTGGTTTCCCTCTACCTAATTCTGGAGGAAGTATGTCGGAAGATTCAGTGCTGCAGACAGAGCTTGGAGTATTTTCTGTGGCGCAAATGGCTCTGCCATCAGTACCCCTAGCGGCAGCTGAAGAAAACCACGAAAAAATCCCCCTGGAAAGCCAAAGGGATGCCTATCGCAAATTTGCCGAGCATCTAGCCCATACCCACGCGGCTGCTCACGCACGGATTGCTTACCCCATCCACTGGCTGTTGGCAAAACCCACAAAGAAGTAAGAACAATGCAGCTGTCTTTAAGCCCTCAAAAATCGCTGCCGCAGGTGGGAGCCACCGTGGTGCTGGGCATGTCAGGAGGGGTTGATTCCTCGGTGTCAGCCTTGTTGTTGGTGCAACAGGGCTATCGAGTTATTGGTGTCTTTATGAAGAACTGGGACGAGGCCGATGAGCAGGGTGTTTGTACCAGCGCTGAGGATTTTCGCGATGTGGAAATCACCTGCGCCAAACTCGGGATCCCCTGTCTGAGCGTTAATTTTACCAAAGAATATGCTGATAGCGTCTTTAGTCGTTTTCTCGACGAGTACCGAGCTGGCCATACTCCCAATCCCGATATTCTCTGCAATAAAGAGATAAAATTTCATCATTTTTATAACAAAGCTTTGGAACTAGGCGCTGATTATTTTGCCACCGGCCACTACTGCCGGGTCCTTGACGGTGGGCTCTATAAAGGCCGTGATGGAGACAAAGACCAAAGTTATTTCCTCTCCGCCATTCCTGCTGCCACCCTTGAACGAGTGCTGTTTCCCCTAGGCGAACTCACCAAACCCGAGGTGCGTGCCTTGGCGCGGCGCTATGAGCTTCCAACTCGGGAAAAAAAAGAAAGCATGGGAATTTGCTTTATTGGCCCCCAGAATTTTCCTAATTTTATTCGTCGTTATATTACAACGGCACCGGGCCCCTTTCAGTTGCTGGATGGTACGGTGGTGGGGCAACACCTGGGGGTCGCTTTTTATACGGTTGGGCAGCGTAAACACCTGGGCCTCGGGGGAGAAGGGGCGCGCTGGTATGTGGTAAAGAAAGATCTCGAGCGCAATATTGTGTATGTTGAACGCAATCATCGCCATCCCGCCTTGTACAGTGATTCACTAGTGGCAGAGGAGTGGCAGGGGATTAATTTTTGTCTTCCCGACAAAATTTTTTATGCACAATGCAAAATTCGTCACCGCCAAAAAGACCAGCTTTGCACCCTTGAAAAGCTTGCTGATGGTAGGATACAAGTATCCTTTGCCGAACCTCAGCGGGCTATCGCTCTGCGTCAAGCCATTGCTTTTTACTTGGATGATAGATGCTTAGGTGGAGCGGTGATCTGCGCGGTCGCCGAGAGTTACCATCAGCAGGGGAAATCGTTGCCGGCGGAAAATCTGCTCAAGTCAACTCATGATTTTATCTAAGCTACGCCCTTTTTCTTGTTTTTTTTGTCCGCTCCCCCCAAAATTAGCATGAAAGCGAGCCCCTTTATTCCTTGAGGAGGATTCACTATGGGAGCAAAACCCCGCAAGTGCATCACCACCTGGAAAGCCAGTACGGAGGCTATCCCTCGAGATCTTCCGCCCAGTAGGCGTTTTTCCCTGCTCATTATCGACGAAGATGAAAATATACGCTGGCTTCTTCAGAAAAAATTTGCACAGTTAGACTTTGATGTCGATGTAACAAGCGACAAGGAAAGCATGATTAAGTATCTGGAAAAACGCGCATACACCGCGATAATTCTCGATACTATGTTTGATGATGGCCTGCTTTTTCCCGCGGACTGTCAGGAAAGGCATGTGGCTCAAGAAGTGGATTGGTTCCGCTACGGAATTATCGGCCAGAGCGACTTAATGCAGCGTCTTTATCATCGCACGAGTCAAATTGCCCACAGCGATGCTGGTGTTTTACTAACGGGGGAGTCGGGGACAGGCAAAGAGCTTTTTGCCCGGGCTATTCACCAGCTCTCTCCGCGGAGTGAAAATCCATTTTTAGCCATTAACTGCGCGGCAATTAGCCCCACCCTGATGGAAGCGGAGCTTTTTGGTTGCCGTAAAGGAGCATTTACCGATTCAAAGCATGATCGCAAAGGGTTCTTTGAGGTTTGTTCCCAGGGAACCTTAATGCTCGATGAAATCGGTGAAATGCCCGTTGAACTGCAAGCAAAACTTCTCCGTGTATTGCAGGAGCATGAAGTTATTCCGGTGGGAAGTTGCACGCGAGTGCAGGTAAATACCCGGGTAATTGCCGTGACTAATTGTAATTTGGAGGAGATGGTTCGCCTGGGCAAATTTCGCAAAGATCTCTACTACCGACTAGCCATAGTCAAACTGACCTGTCCCCCCCTACGGGCAATTAAAAGCGATTTAGAAGCCTTGGTGGGTTATTTTTTCAAAAAATATAATTGCGAATTTAAAAAAACGGTTAAATTTCCTGATGCAGAAACAATAGCGAGGCTTAAAGCCTATGATTGGCCTGGCAATATTCGTGAATTACAAAATGCTGTTGAGCGGGGGATTCTCTTTGCCGAGAATGACAGGGTTGCAGTGGAAGATCTCCTTCCGGCGCTAAGTTCTTTCGATGAGGCAGAATTTCCTGCCACGGGGGATATTCGGGGAGAGAGTCACGAGCAGGAAATCATCCCGAGCTCCGCATCGAAAGCGGTCAAGTCGGTGTGGAAAGAGGTGCTTCGCGAAATGCCTTTACATTACCTTGAAGCGAAAAAATGTTTTGAAAAACAGTATCTGGAATTCTTGCTTGGTGAGACCCGGGGAGTTATCGCCCAAGCGGCAGAAGTATCTGGGCAGTATCGCCCGAATCTCTACCGCATGATCAAAAAGTATGCTATCGATGTGGATGCCTTTAAACTTTAGGTAGATGCGGGTAGGTGCGGGTAGGTGCGGGATGGGATCTGTTTTTTTGGCGGTTCATATTATTGGTGCTAGCTTAGGACAGGTGCTGGCCTTGGCTGCTTGTGTTGTCGCGCTTCTCTATCTCTGGCAGCGCTATAGACTTAAGCATAAGAACTTCAACGTACTTTCTTCGCGAATTCCGGCACTCGACCAGCTTGAAAAAATTCTCCTTAGTTGCTTATGGCTGGGCTTCATCTTTATTTCTTTAGCATTAGCGAGTGGGGTGTATTATTTTTTCCGCCAAGGCGAATATTCTTCGCCAGCAGTTGAAAAGTTTATTTGGGCCAGTACAGTCTGGCTCTGGTACCTAGCTACCTTACTGATGAAAAGCGTCTATGCGCAGCCTAGTCGTCGGATTGCGCAGATGAGCCTGGTGGGATTTGTTTTGCTTGGTGCGGCCGTATTTGGTTTGCTTTTTATGTTTATTCGCTAGGGGTAACAAGGATTTGCAATGAATGAGCCGATTCGCACTCCTGACCTCTGGTGTATTGGCACCAGCTACAAAACCTCTCCCCTGTCTTTTCGTGAGAAGGTTTTTGTGGACAGCGCCATCCTCCTGGAACAGCTTACTGCTCTGAAAGCATCGGCTGCTCTCGATGAAGTACTGGTGCTGTCCACCTGTAATCGTTTCGAAATTTACGGGGTTTCGGCTTCTCTGCTCACTATGAATGCTGCTGGTTTAGCCCGAATTTTTGTCTTACTCCAAGCCTTGGCTGGTAAAACTGCGGAGCAACTTCCCACTGGGGAGGAGTTGGCCCAGTATACCTATACTCGCTTGGGGGCAGCAGCGATTCAGCAGATGATGGCAGTGGCTTCGAGTCTTGATTCGATGATTATTGGCGAAACCCAAATCACCGGTCAGTTCAAAACCGCCCTGAGTATCGCCAGTCAAGCGGGAAGCGTGGGGCCTATTTTAGCCCGCCTCGCCCAGGAAACGTTAGCCACCGTCAAAAAAGTTCGCAGTCAAACCACCATTGGTGAAAAAACCGTCTCCATAAGTCATGCCGCTATAGAACTTGCCAAGCGCTTTTTTCATACGCTGAGCGATCAGTGCATGGTGGTGCTTGGTGCAGGCGAGATAGCGACGGTTGCCGCACTCTATGCGGTGTCGTTTAAACCCCGGCGTTTTTATGTGGTCAATCGCACTTTAGCCAAAGCCGAAGCCCTCGTGGCTCGTGTGGGCTGGGGTAGGGGGCTCCCCCTCGAGCAACTGTCCTCGGTCCTTGCCAAGGCAGACATGGTGATCAGCGCTAGTTCTGCCACGGAACCACTGATCTCTGTAGAACTGCTCAGCACGGTGATGGAGGCACGCCAGAATCGTCTCCTCTACCTGGTGGATATTGCTATTCCACGCACTATCGATCCCCGCTGTGCTTGTTTGGAAAATGTGTATCTTTTTGATATTGATGATCTCCAGAAACTAGTAGCTGAGAATCGCTCGCAGCGCATGCAAGCAGCCGAGGAGGCCCTGGAGATTGTTCAGCGCTCGACGGAGCAGTTTAGGCAGTGGCTTCTCGATGCGCCACTCAAACCTGCCCTCGAGGGTTTTCATCAGTATTTGGATGATCTGCTCTACCGAGAATTAGCCCGCACCCTTACTGGTAAACGCTACCATGATTTATCCAGCGAGCAGATGTGGGGCATCAAAAAAATGCTTGAAGCTGTGGCTAAAAAAATAGTAGGGGACGCGGCTCTTGCTCTGCATGAACATCGTGATATTCGCACCCAACAACAGCAGTTGTTAACCGCACTAAACTTGCTATTTGTGCAACCTTCACCGTTGAAACCTTACTCTCTGCAACAAAGGAAATTCCATGCCGCCCTCAGTTCTGCCACCACCTCAGAGTCCCTTGCGCATCGCCTCGCGGGGCAGTAAATTAGCGCTGAAACAAGCAGAGACCGTGCAGGCCTTATTAAAAACCCGGGGGGTCATTGCCGAAATTAAGGTGATTACAACCACCGGTGATCGTATTCAAGACCGCTTTTTATATGAGATCGGTGGCAAGGGGCTTTTTATTAAAGAAATCGAACAGAGCTTACAGACCGGCGGGGCTGATCTTGCCGTACATAGCTTAAAAGACTTGCCAGCGGTGGTTTCTCCAGGCTTTGCCCTGCCCGCAGTCCTGCCTCGGGGGCCGGCGACTGATGCGCTGCTGCTGCCCCTGGCCAGTGCTCAGCGTCTCGGTTGGCAGTCGGGACAGCTGCTTGCCCGAGAGGCTCTCTCCCAACTTGGTCGGTTGCGGGTGGGTACGGGGAGTCTACGGCGGCGAGCGCTGTTGACCGCTGCTTCTCCAGCCCTTGAAGTCAGAGCAATGCGCGGTAATGTGGATACTCGCCTCGCAAAGTTACTGGTAAGCAAGGGTGGCGAGTATGATGGGCTGATTCTTGCCACTGCAGCTTTGGAGCGGATTGAGTTGAGCACGGAGCTTCGTCAACAGCTCTGCATAGCTACCCTTGACCCCCAGTGGTTTGTCCCCTCGAGTTCTCAGGGGGCTCTGGTTCTGGAAACCTTAGCCTCATCACCACTGCGAGGCTGGCTTAGCCAGGAGTTTAATCATCGGGAGTCGTCCCAGTGTGTGGCCATCGAGCGGGGCGTGCTCGCTGCCTTAGGTGGTGACTGCACCCTGCCCATCGGGGTCCATGCGGTGCTTCTCGATCAAGCTGAGGTGCGGATCCAGGGGTTTATGGCAGATCTTACTGGCCATGAGGTGCGCTGGACAGCGCAGCGTGCCTTGGGCACAGGCGGGGAGGAAGATTGTCGGCTGATTGCCGAGAATTTTGCCCAAAGCCTGCTCGCTTGCGGTGGCGATGAAATCTTGCGGGTCCTTCGTTCTCCAGGAACCGAGGGGGGAGGGGAGGGCTTATCATGAAGAGAGAAGCAGCTGCTACCTTGGTGTGGACGCGAAGCCGCAGGGACTGGGACGAGGATCAGAAGTTGTTTCAGGACCGAGAAAGCAGCTTTTGCACCCTCCATCTGCCCTGCTTATCATTTACCGCAGTCAAGCGAGAGCGCCAGTTTAGCCAGGTTGATCAGCTCCTCAGTAAGGGGGCCCCTTTGCTTGTGGTTTTTACCAGCGCCTGGGGGGTTCATTATGCCTGGGAAAACCCTTATCTGCGATCTCACTTGACCCATGCATCTATCTATGCTTTAGGGGAGGGAACAAGTCAGGCTTTACAGCAGTATGGGCTTGCCGGTCGGCATCCGAAGATTCCTCGGGGCGGCTTGGAATTGGGCCAGCTTATCGTTAAGAGTACTCGTGGCGACGAGGTGGTACTCCTCCCCGGTGGGGTGGAACGGGCCTTTGATCTGCGCCTGTATTTAAGTGAGCACGGTTTAACGGCCGTAACCATCGATCTCTATCAATCGATTGCCGCCATTGACAAAAGCGGGCCCGGCCTACCGCAGGTTGTCGAGACCCTAAGGGAGCGCTTGCAGCAGCCTGGGCACCCCCTGCTGCTTTGTTTTGCGAGCCCCACTGCGGTAATCGGTTTTTACCGCGGTTTTGCTCCGCTCCTCAGGCAGGAAACAGCTCGTGCTCCAGGGGCTTCGTCTATTGCTCTGGCCTTGGGCGAGACCACCGCTCAGTGTTGTCGACAGTATTTTGAACGGGTGGTGCTTGCACCCAAGCCAACCCTGAGGGCTCTGCTCGCACACGCGGAACTTTTAGCGCAGCGATAATCAGAAAGTCACCTTTAACCAGATGCGAATTACCAGCATGAATGAACTACCGGCAACTGAGCCCTTAAAACCCTCTATTTTACGACAAAGCCCCGAAGCTTTGCGGGCGCAATGTGGGCTCTGGGGAGAAAAATCTTTTCGCGTGACCCAGCTGTGCCAGTGGTTATTCGAGCGTCGTCATTACCACCTCGAGACCATGAGCAACCTACCCGCGTCGTTTAAAACAAAACTGCGTGAACACTTTGATTGGCAGTTACCGAGCATAGCGAGTCGCTTAGATTCTGCGGATGGGGCTTCAAAGATCTTGGTGCATGGCAAAAAAAATCAGTTTATTGAACTGGTAATTTTGCGTTATGCCGAGCGAGTCAGCTTGTGTGTTTCTAGCCAAGTTGGCTGTAAACTTGCCTGTACCTTTTGTCAGACGGGCAAGCTTGGTTTTTTTCGCAACCTTTTGGCCGAAGAAATTGTCGGACAATTTATCCTTGCTAACGATGTGGTGGCTAGCGAAGGTCGAGCCATAAGCCATATTGTCTTTATGGGGATGGGCGAGCCCCTCGATAACGTTCACGAAGTGATCCCTGCCCTCAAGTTATTCACTGCCCCAGACTGCTTTGGACTCTCCCACCGGCGGGTAACCCTGTCGACCTCAGGGATTGTGGACAAGATCATGCCGCTGGCTCAAGAAGTACGCGTAGCCCTCGCGGTTTCCCTGCATGCACCAAACGATGAGCTGCGAAGCTCACTGATGCCGATTAATCGGCGTTTTCCTCTTGCGGATTTAAAACGCGAATTGCTCTTGTTTCAAAAGCATAGCGGTGATCTGGTCACCATTGAATATATTCTCTTGAAAGGGATTAATTGTAGCGAGCGTCAGGCAAAAGAGCTCGTTCATTTTCTCCACGGACTCCGCGCCAAAATTAATTTGATTCCTTTTAATGCTCATCCAGGCAGCGAATTTCAACGCCCTGATGAGGACGAAATTCGCTCTTTTCAAAGTTATCTGGCAAAACGCGGCTATCCTGCCCCGGTGCGCTATAGTAAAGGCGCCGATGTTTCGGGAGCCTGCGGACAGTTGGCGGCAAAACAACAGGCGATGCTGCAAGACTTGCCGCAGCGTAAAAATATTATCAGAGGAAGCCAAGCACAATGAGTACCCTATCGAATAGCCTTTTATTTTCCAGTCTTCCCCTCAATGAAGCACTGCTTAAAAACCTTGCTACCATCGGCTATGGGGCAATGACCCCTATTCAGGCAGCCACCTTGCCGGTGATTCTGAACAAGCAGGATGTGATTGCCCAAGCTGCTACCGGTAGCGGCAAAACTGCAGCTTTTGCTCTGGGCTTACTCGGAAAAATTTGCAGCACCCATCGTAGTACTCAGGCTTTGGTTGTCTGCCCCACCCGGGAACTGGCTGAGCAAGTAGCCAGGGAAATCAGAACCCTGGCACGCTTAATCCCCAATATTAAAGTAGCCACCCTCTGCGGTGGGGTGCCCGTTGGACCGCAGCGTGCTTCTCTCGAGCATGGGGTGCACTGCGTGGTGGGTACTCCAGGCAGGTTGCTCGACCACCTCGAACGTGGAACCCTCGATCTCCGCAACATCACCACCTTTGTGCTTGATGAAGCTGATCGCATGCTCCATATGGGCTTTGCCGATGAAATTGCTCAGCTGGTGGCTGCTCTGCCGAAAACTCGGCAAAGCCTGTTGTTCTCTGCAACCTTCCCCGCAGATATTCGCAGCCTGAGCAGCTCACTGCAGGAAAATCCCGTGCTGATTCAGATTGCGGAGTCCCCGCAGGAAAAACTCGCGATCAGCCAAACATTTTATCAGACCACCGAGGCGGGAAAACCCGCGGCACTGCAGGCCTTGCTGGCGCATTTTCAGCCTGAGTCCACCGTGGTGTTTTGTAATACCAAGATCAAAGCCCAGGAACTGCGGGATGAACTGAATGCCCAGGGCTATAGGGTGGAAGCCCTGCATGGTGATCTCAATCAGCAGGAGCGTGAGCAGGTACTGCAATTGTTCGCCAACAAAAGCACTGCGGTGCTCATCGCCACCGATGTGGCAGCCCGAGGCCTCCATATTAACGATCTACAAGCGGTGCTTAATTACGATATGGCCCATGATGCCGAAGTGCATGTGCACCGCATTGGGCGAACCGGGCGGGCAGGTAAACAAGGTTTGGCCTTGAGTTTAGTCAGTGATCGGGACCGTGCCAAACTACGAGCCCTCGAGAGCTATCTTGATCTGCCTATTGAGCTGAGCCCCCTGCCCCAAGTCGTTGTGGATGCTACGCGGGGAGCCCTACGGCCGAGGATGATAACCTTGCGCATCGAAGGCGGCAAGAAAAACAAACTTCGTCCCACGGATATACTCGGCGCCTTAACCAGCAGCAAAAAGCTTGCGGGCAGTCAGGTGGGTAAAATCGACATAGGTGACTTCTCCTCCCTCGTGGCCATCGCCTATGACCATTATGAAACAGCTCTGCAGCTTTTGAGCAGCGACCCCATTAAGGGGCGGCGCTTTAAGGTACGGGTGCTACCGTAGCGGTTTTGTAGTTAGGCGCTGGCGCGAAAGCGCCAGCGATTACATACGCAAAAAAGCGAGATCGACGATGATCTCCTCTGGTAAATGTAGAGATTGAGCGAGTTCGCGCAGATGAGCGGAATATTTGGCACGTTTTCCTAGGTATTTTCTCCAGCGATGGATTCTTATGCCGACTTCGATAGCACAGGGGATAAACATCGCGCCTAGAGGAATGGCTGTCCACCAGCTTTGCAGATTCTCCAGGGAGAAGCCTGCGCGTCCCACATAGTCACCGGCTACGGTATCCGGATCGGTGGCTATACAAGGATGGGTATTGCAGGCAGTTACATTAGCAGGAAAATAAGGACCATCGGCAAAATACATGCAGGCGTGTTGTAGAAAAGTGCTATTTTGCTTGCACTCAGAGGCTGAGCTGACGTAACCGCTAAAGTAATTCTCTTCATCGCGACAGACATTTTCTACGAGGGCTCCTCCGCCAAAGGGATCGACGAAGCAAAAATAGAGAGTAGGGCTCTTTTGCAAGGCAAAATAGGTAAATTCAGCTGCTGCACCGAGCACCCCGCCGAGAAAAGCACTGAGTCCCATGCAGAGTCCGCTCGGGGTTTTACCCTTGGCATAGGCCTGGTTAAGCTGGGAATGGAGTTCCGCTTCACTATCCTGGTTAGTAATGACGGTGATTCTCTGAATTTGTGTACCGCGATGATGATGATGATGATGATGTTCTTTTTCAGGTCTCTTGCCATCGCGTAAATAAGCAAGCAAAGCATATGCAGGTTCGAGATACTCTGGATGTTGCCCTAAGAATTCGCCATACTCCTCGGGGGAGATATAAGGAGAATAGTTTGGGAATGCTTCTCCTTTGAGCTTAGCTAATTTGCTCAGCAGCTCGCGGTAGAGGCTGGTTACCGTCTCGATGGTGAGAGTTTTAGGCTGTTTTTTATGCAGGTACTGCTGCTGGGCAGGAGCTAGTAAGAGTTGGGAAGAAGCGAAAGAAGCTTGAGTCAGCAACAAGAGCACAACACTGATGAGCACACTAAGTTTTTTTGTATTCACCTTGACCTCGAGATCGTAGCTGCAAAATATTCCAGTTCGCAGCAGAGCCTAAATAGATTTGCTCTTTAAGGCAAGGTTTTTTGCTCGAGTTATTTATGAGAAAAAAGTAAGCCTAGGGTACCCGCAGTAGCTTCGCGAGTACTTGTTTGACAAGAGGGCGGGTAAGCATATAACGGGGCAGGGCCAGGGGATCAGGATTCGTGCTTAAGGGGATAAGTAAGGGCCTTTGGGCAAGACCGTAGGCATAGAGATAGCCCGATTTTTTGAGCTGCTCTTTGCCACTGGCGCTAATTACTCCATAGGGATAAACAAAGGTATGAAAAGTCTGATTCAGTTTTTTTTCTAAGATGTTTTTTGCCTTTTCAAATTCATCCATAAACTGCTGGGGATTGCTGCGGGCAAAGCGATCAAATAATTTTTCGTGGTGATAGCCATGGACGACGATGGCGTTGCCGGGCACTTCTGCCAGGGCTTTTACCTGCTCCCAATTCATATAGTGGGGGCTAGCAATCCCTGCAGGAAAAAGAGCAAAGACGGCAGGCAGTCCCTGGGGAGCCATTACCTGATTAAACGCCGTAGCTGCCGTGTGATGGCCATCGTCAAACATAACGAGAAGATTCTTCTGCCCGCTTATCTCTCCGTTCTCCACCTGAGCTAAACTCACAAACCTATAGCCAGCCCCTACTAATTGCTTGATCTGTTCGCTAAATTCAGCCAGGGAAAAATCGGTAAAGATTGATGTTTTGCCGAGAAACGTATGGTAACAGAGGACCGTTACTGCTTTGCTTTCCAGTTTTTGTTGCGCGCCTGCCGCCAGTGCCTGAACACCCCAGCTTAGCCAGCAGAGTAGCAGTACTACTTTAGTCATGCACGTTTCCTTGTCATAAGGATCAAACTTAAGGCGAGTAATACCGCCAGCCAGGGGAACTCAATCGCCCCAATGAGCGGATAGAGCATGCTTCTCACGAAAAATCGTGCCAAAGGAAAAGGCGCGATCCGCGCTGCTATCCCCGGGCCCAGCGCATAGTAGGCGGCAACCAGCTGCTTACCGCCGGAGATCTGCAGCAGAATATGATCGCGAAACCACCGGAGACTGGTGAGTTCAGCTGCTTGGGGATTTTGAAATGCAGCGGTGGCAATAAAACACCCGCTGAGCGGTTGCGCAGCTGCTGCACGTAAACTCAGGGGAGGGGAAAGTATCTTCCCTTCGTTATAATAGGCGTCTGCCGAAGTCAGCTGCATCTCGAGATAAGCCAGGGGCTGAGGAAAGCCGGTATTAGCTGCTAAGGCTAAGGCGGCCACGGTAATTGCTTGGGGCAGGTACCAATCCTCGGGGGTGAAGATAAGCTCGTGGACCAGCTGCAGGGGGTCGGAGTCTTCACCGCCGAGGGCAAAGCGCTCCTGCTGATGCAGGGGAATGCTGACCCGTACCTGCACGGGGGCCAGGGGCTGCTGGCTGAGACTGAGATCAAGAAAGACCTCTTCTCCGGCATGTATCGCCAGTTCTCCGGCACTCTTTACGCTTTGACGTTGTTCTTGGTCGCGGCGATAAAATCCCCAGTTAAAATTAAGCTGAGAGAGGTGGAGCGCGGTATTCGTCCCTTGACTCACCGCCCTTGCCGGTAGAGCTGCTAAGGTTGCACTGAGGGGGCTAAATTCCTCCCTCAGACTCGGGGTGAAGCTAAGGGTGCTTTGGGGCAAGGCTAGAGCAGGGTTGATCCGGTGAATGGTCACTCTTTGGGGACGCGACCAATTATCGGCAGTATACAGCAGCTCGGAGGGATCCAGACGCAGCAGTTCGTTATCCGCGGCGCTGCGGATAGTCAGGTTTTGACTCGGAGCTTTTTTAAGGGCTAGGGTAAACGAAGCGCTCTCCTGGTTGGCAAGGGCTCCCGTCAGGCCAGAAAACGCAAGACTGCGCGAGAGCTCATGGGTAACAACCAGGGCCTTAGCTTGGCGATAATTCTGAAAAAGCGGATCATCAGAATCGCTAATCAACGAAATTTCGGTTAGCTGCGGACTGGCGATTTCTCCGACGATCCCGCGTATTGTAATGGTCTGGGGAGTTTGCCAGTTAGTCGGACTAAAATAGACCTTGTGGGGTTTAAGGGTAACCCAGGCCACCGTATTACGGGATAATTTCAGCTGTACCTGACTCGTGGGTTGATGGGCAAGCTGGACCCTCAAGGTAGTAGCTGCGCCGCTGTCGTCGGTGTGCAGGCTCGTCGTCGAAACCACAAAACGCTCGGGTACTTTGCGGATGGCTAAAGCAAGTGTAAGCTTATCAAAACGGACATCGTCCGAGTTCACCTCTATAGCTAGACTGGCGCTGTCAATGGTGAGTTTTTTTTCCGGGGGGCTGCCGATGGTGATCAGCTGTGCTTGGTCCCAATTTTCGGGGGTAAAGGTCAGCTTATGGTTCTGGGGAGCCACCAGGGTAAACAGCGGCGCCTGACTGTTGGCGAGGGTGAGGGTTACCGCCGCGGTGGGGGCGACGAGCAAGCGAACGCCCACCGCATCTACGCCGCCAGCTGTGCTGAGGACGAATTCGGCCCTGCCAAATGAAATAAGGGCGGGGCTTTGGCGGATCGCGAGGGCTGGGGGAGGGGCGCCGGTGAAGGTCGTATCAAGGGAGCTCACGGTAAAATCAAGAGAGCTCACCAGGGTAAAGGGGTAGCTCTCATCTTCATTGCCGGTGACGATAATTTCCTGGGGTATTTGCCAGGTGCTGGGGGTAAAACGAAGGCTTGGCGTTTGCACACTGAGGTGTTCCGGATCATGGGGGCTGATGCTGACCACCACCTCCTCACGGGGGGCGCTCCCTAAGCTCAGATTTACCCGATCACTAGCCCCTGCAAAGGAGGTGGCTAGTTCTGTTTTGCTGAAGATAAAGCGTCCTGGACTTGAGTGTACCGGTATCTGGGTGGGAGCTAGGGTCTGATAATGAGGATCGTCGCTGCTTATGCGCAGGCTCAGGGTTTCGCTCAGCATTCGGGTGATTTCTTCTCCAGCACTTGCAACGGTTATAGTTTGCGGTAGGGACCAGCTGCCCTCGTCAAAGGTCAGTAAAGGGGGATTAAACTGGAAATGAGCTTTACTGCTTCCCGTCACAACGACACTAACCGGCTTGCTCGGTATGGTGCTGAGCCGCAGGGTAAAGCTCGTGCTTTGTCGTCCCCCTATGGGCGCACTGATCAGGGCAAGGGCGGTGCTACTGCTCAGCAGAGCTGGTATATCGTTATCCACATAGGCCACCGTCTGCAGCACTGCTGGTATAATGGTATCGCCACTGTTGTGATCGCTCACCCCAATGGTAAGGGTGCCATCGCTGAGGGCCTCATGGGGAATAAAATCGTCGAGCACCGTCAGGCTAATCGTAGCCGGAGTATGGGGAGCCCCTCGGGAAATAACTCCGCTGCTGGCTATGGTCAAGCCAGCTAAGGAGGGAGATTGATCGGTAATCGTAAGACTGATATCGCCCTGAGGGAGATCCTCAGCCCCGGGACAACCCACCAGGGTGACGCTGATGCTCACCGGTCCCGCCCCCTCGGTGAGCTGCAGAGGAGACGGACTTGGGTTTAAACTGAGGGAGCAGGTGGCAGCTTGCAATTTAGAGCTGGCTAAAATCCCCAGCGGGCTAGGGGCTATGAAAAAAAAAATCATAAATCGTGCTAATCTCACGGTACTACCCTGCAAGCGAGCGAGAAGCAAAAGAGTCTATTCGACAACCTGGAGAGTGTATCGACGGTATGGCGGAATTCTTTACGTGCGACGCGCATGCTAGACTATAAGCAACGACTCTGAAGGAACTAGAATGCGGTTGCGAAAATCTCTCAACTTAAAACTCGTACTGCTTGTACTGCTGCATGCCTGCGGTACGCTGACGAGAGTCTACGCCGAGGAGACCGTGGACCCCTTTGCGCGTTTTACCAGCGACTACGCCGAAGGAGCCTATCGCCAGGCTCTGGCCAGTCTCAAAACCATAGTGGAAACGCCAGAAAACCGCGAACGGCTCTTATACGCCCGCGCTAAGTGTCACTTTGCCCTGAAAGAGTATGAACAAGCCACTGGTCTTTTTATGCAAATAGAGCCACGAACTTCGGGCATTCAGGACCTTTATTTTCAAATTGGCCAAGCCCACTATGCTTTGATGGCCCTGTCCGAAGCCCGTCAGTACTTTGAACAATCCCTCAGCCTTGGGCAGAAGGTAAACGCCTGCCGTTATTACTTGGGCAAAATCGAACAGCTGCGCGGTAATCGCCGTGAAGCCGAGAGTCTCTACAGCGCTCTTGCCGTTCTCGGCCCCTCCCGTGAGGAGTACCCCTTGTTGGCAGCGGTGCAGGTAGCTGAAATTAAATATCAGCGCATTGACGAACAAGCCCCCCAGGAGCAGCTACGCTTTGTGGCACAAGAAGTTATTCCCGCCTACGAACGGGTGCTCACCCACGAAAATGCCGGGGAATTGGTGACCCTCGCTGGCCAACGCTTGAGCGCTCTCCATAAGCGCTTTCGCCCCGAAGGAGCCCGTAACTGGGGAGCAGAATTATCCCAGGACCTGGTGTACGATTCAAATATTATCGCCAAAATTGATGAGGCCTCCCTGGCTATTTCTCATCGGGGTGGTTTTTACGCCCAGACCTCTGCTGCTGGTAAAATTGGCTTACGACCCCGGCACGAATTAACGGTCACCCCGCATTTTGTGGTGCAAAGTCAAATCTATGCTAATCGTCACCTGCCTGAGGTGTATACCAACGATCAAGTGCTTACGGTTGCTGGTTTAACCCTCGGTTATGTGCATGACGACACCAGCCACTGGGGGATAGCCCTGCGCAATCGCGAAACCCAGGTAGAATTCCAGCTGGGGTATATCGCCCGCGATTATCGGCAGGTGCATCAGCTTAATTACTTCGGTAATTCTACGCAATTGAGCATCGGTGAAAAAATGCAGTTCTTCCCTCAGGGGGCGACTGCTTTTAAGGTCAGGTACAGCGATCAGCCGAACTATGACCCGCAGTTTTCTGGCAAAGCGATTGGTCTCGGGCTTAGCCAAGAACTGCAGCTGGGAGAAGGAGGTCTTCTGGTGGTAGAGCTGGGAGGAGAAAATAAAACCGCGGGAGATCCTCACCATAGTATTAACACCCTCGAACTCCTGACGCATCTGCGGCAAGCACGATTTTGGCGCAACTATGGCTTTGAAGTCAGTCTGGCGTTACTTGCCTTTGATCCTGTGTCGCAACGAGAAGCACGTGGTCTTGAACACTTGCTGGATCTTAGCCAATCTTTCAACTATGCCTTCGCCAACCAGTGGTCAGTAAAAGGAGGCTTTAGTTGGATCGACAAGAAATCGCGCGATAGCGAGTATTTTGCGTATCGCAAACATCTTCTGCAACTCGGGGTAAGCTATGTATTTTAGCTCATGGGTGCTGCTCGGGTTTGCTTTGTTGCTCAGCTGCGGTCGTCATCAAACGAAAATTCGTGAACAAAAAGATCCGCCGTCCCGGCTTAACCTCGTGCTTTCCCCCCTCTTGCTGCGCAGCGAACCGACCCTTCGCTCGCTAAACTGCTTGCTTGTTTTAGTTACCTACGCGGATGATGACTTTGCCGTAGGTGAGGCTCCGCGCCTTTGTACCCTGAGCGATGGGACCGTGTTTCCTGTGCATGCTGAACGGAGCGTGACTGTACTTGCTGATGGTCCAACGAGCACCACCATGGAGCTCAAAAAACTGCCGAGCACTCTCCGGCTTTTTGCTATGGATAGCGATGAGCTGGCTGCCCGCGATGAATTATGTAGTAATCAAAGCATTACGGCCCTTCCCGAAATTCCCTTGTATCGAGTGGCCCAGAGTGCTGGGCTTATTGCTGCTGAGGCGACCAGCGTCGCTCTGCTGGTGGCGCTCAGCCAAGAGCTAGGGAATCTCCCGCGTTTGCTGCAGTGTATTTAGGCCTATAGTGGCGGGGACCATAACCCAGTGGAGAGGAGTTGGCGATGAGTCGGGGATT
>JAHFAI010000134.1 GCA_023250635.1 Deltaproteobacteria bacterium
CTGACCTCGAGAAAAGCTTACGGTTATCGGAGTCCTAAAGTGCATAAAATAGCGCTCTATCATACGTTAGGCGCACTGCCTACACCGGATTGGACCCACAAATTCTGCTGACGAGGCAAAAATATTGATTAGTACATCGTAGGGGACCCTGACCGTGTTGTCCATTAGCGAAGCAATTCTTCGATAATAATCGAGAAATTGCTCCGCATTTTTTTCAACAATAAGCTGGGGATAAATGGTAACAAATTGAAAAAATGCTTCCGGATTAGATTCGCCATTGTAGGTGTCAAGCAAACGAATGAATAATTGATCCTCTTCTTCGCTGAGAACAAGAGGATCGATGTCGATAAGTTGAGACATGCTCACCATTCCGCTATTGGGGCGCTCCCGTATCGACTGGCACAAGACAAGAAAGC
Organism: Deltaproteobacteria bacterium; assembly: GCA_023250635.1. GTDB lineage: Bacteria > Bdellovibrionota_B > Oligoflexia > Oligoflexales > Bog-1112 > JAHFAI01. The sequence goes on from JAHFAI010000134.1 coordinate 417, forward strand.
TATCACGGCGGTCCTTCTCAGGAAAGGCAGCATAGGTTTTCCCTAGCTCAATAGGGGATTCATCATGAAAAAATGATTTTTTACTGCGAATATCGTGTAAGAATATTTTAAATTTTTCATAGTGGCCACCAGCTTGTAACTGCAAATAGATTGGAAAGAAATCACTAACTTCTTTTGTGAATGATACCGCCGTGCTGGTAGAAATCTTGGTAGGAGCATTCGCGCTCGCGAAATCACGAAGAAATGTTTTCACAGATCCTTCATCAGATTTGAAATGGTGATAAATAGATAGAAATTGAAACAAGTGCTCAATTTCCTCTAAACCATCTATGCTTTTGCTAAATGTTAAGAAGGAATTTCTAGCTTTATCATCAGAAAAAGCATTAAATACGCTAGCCAATTGACTTGTTTTTTCTATTGCAGATGGATCTTCTCGGGAGATGAGTTTTGATGATTCTATATCGGTTAGCATGCGAGCCAGAGATTCTTCATTCCCACCCGAAGTTTCTCGCCAGATATTTTGTAAAGCTATCAAATCATGAAAGTTTCGCTCATGGCCCCTCTATATCATCAATTTAAGTTGGCGATATTGGGTGCCCCTGGGCCATAAGCGTAGGCATGGGCCTAATCTTGGCCATATAAGCATCCGATCAATCCTTTTAAAAAGCACTTGCCATATGTGCGTTATAATTCATAATTCATGGATTAACACTGGGCGTTATGACGCTCAACCATTGATAGAGGTATAATATGTCCGAATTTTCCCATCGCTTGGTTGCTGTGATGAACGAAAAAATTGAGACAGGAAAAGTGATGAATGCGCTTGCGCATATGTGCGTGGGGCTTGGCGCTTTTTTGGGCCAAGATTCTCTGCAGCTTATGGACTATATGGATGCTGATCGCAATATCCATCCTAACATTTCTAAAATGACTCTCGTGGTTCTCAAGGCAAATTCGAACAAAATTAGTAAACTCCGAGAAGAGGCTCATTCTCGCAGGATCTCTTGCACGGATTTTATCGATACGATGACGGTTGGCTCATGGAGTGATCAGCAAGCCAGGACTTTGCAAACCAAACAACAAGACCTTGTGTATTATGGGATTATGCTGTTTGGCGATAAAGACAGTTTAACAGAATTGACCAAGAAATTTTCTTTGTGGAAGTAGGGCCTGTGAGCTTCCCCACCTAAGCCCCCTGTCCTTGCTAAGGAGATTAGAGCAGCTTAAAGGAGCGGAGTACGATTTTCGTAGCTCTGGCAAGGATATCTTCTCTTTTCTCGGCTTTTTTGTCAGGGTGTTTATAGAAGATGGCGATGACGATAGGTTTGGCATTAGGTGGCCAAATTACTCCGATATCGTTGGTGGTTCCATGGTAGAAACCGGTCCCGGTTTTTTCTGCTACGTCCCAGCCAAAGGGCACCCCTGCACGAATGCGATTTTCGCCACTAGTATTTTCCTTCATCCACTGGATAAGTTGCCCGCGTTGTGCTTTGGCCAGCCCTGAACCCAGGGTAAGCTGGTACAGGTTATCTGCCATGCTGGCGGGAGTTGAGGTGTCTTGGAGTTCATGCCAGAGCCAGCGTGCTTCGCTTGGCCACCAGCGTTTCATCAGCAAAGCGGAGTTGCCGGTTTTACGCGAAAATTCAGCTACTTTTTCTAAGCCGCCTAGCTGCTTGACCAGCATATTAATCGCAGTGTGGTTTCTTCCCGTTAGGATTTCTTGAGCAAGCTTTTCCAGGCTAATCCCCGTCTTTTGGTATTTTCTTAAAAGCTCCCCATCCGGGAGTGTTGCAGGGAGTGGGAGTTTGCGTGCGAGCAGGTCGTGATCCCGCTCGCTTTTCTCAAGCAGAGCTCCAACCGCCATCACTTTTGAGGTGCAATTTACTGGGAAGCGTTCCTGAGCGCGATAGAGGATTCTGGCATTGTTGTGGGTATTAATCGCGGCCAGGCCAATCATTCCTCCGGAGAGATGCTCCAAGAGCTCAAATTCAGCAGTAGCGGGGAAACGGGTGGCGCGAGCGGTGGAATTTACCACCAGCAAAGCAAAAATCTGCATTATCACTATGCGAATTTTCATAAGCAGCCCTTTCCGGTAGACGCTTGTCTTGGGCATAAACTGTTAGCTTGATGGAAGCGTAGGGGAAGAAAGATGAGAAGTTGGTGATTAGGGCCTATTTCCCCACGTAGACCTGGGCCTCAGCGGTTAAATTTGGGGATTTGAGAAGCCCATCACCGGCCTCGAAGTGGATTTCGCTCCTCGCCACCCCCACCTAAGCCCCCTGCCCTTGCAAAGAGGTGAGCGAAGGACGAAAAACGAGTTTTCCCAAAAAACACAGGTCGGGGGCTGAATTGCACGAGTTCTTGCTCTCGCCATTTCTCAAGACTCCCCGCCCCTCCACCCTAAGCCGAACTCCAATGCACCCTTTAAGTGATTATGAGCCTGGCAGTACACTTGTAAGTTAGCGCTCTCGTGGGAACCATCTTTAGCAAACGAGGTAATATGATCTATATGGAGAAAGGTCTTCTGGGTACAACGCCTGTTCTCACTGCTACGGTATTCGCACTGGAAATCAGCGCGTTTTTGTACTTCTCGGCGGGTAGCTGCAGGAATTGTTCTGCTTCTTTTTTTGTGCAGTGAAGAAACAGCTTTTTTTAGTCCAGGCGAGTCAGGAGCAGACTGTTCCCTGGAGTTCTCACTCCCTTGTGGTGCAACGATTTGAGTCTGAGGCTTGGTGTTCTTTCGTTCAGCCTTAGGAGGCCTAGGATTTTTTCGTGCAGTTCGTTGTGCGGCTTTTATAGCTGGGTCCTTTGCTGCCAGAGCTATATCAGTTATTTTTTCTAGCAGCTCAGGCAAT
>JAHFAI010000086.1 GCA_023250635.1 Deltaproteobacteria bacterium
ATAAGCAGCAGAATGTGCTGAGGGGTGTTGAGGATGAAGTCCGCGCTTGAACCAATGGGGTGGGGAGGAAGGGGGCTGCGGCGCTTGAAGAGCAGGGTGTTATCAATATCGGCAAAAGATCGGACTCGCATCTCTATGGGGGGCTCGGATAGGGCAGGGGTGCCAATGGCGGCGCAGAGCAGTAGCAAGAACAAAGACACCAGGGAAAATTTTCGAGTTTCAAATTTAATTGCGTTCACGAATCACTCCTCGATATCTGAACTTCGATCCTGTCTTTTTGTCGAAAGTTGTTACGCCTTACGTACCCCCTCCAGAGTCGCTTCATCTAAATCCAAAAGTTTTCGCTCCCCAGAGTCGGACGAGCGCTTAAAGGCAGGATTTTTACTCGCGTTATCAAGTTCAGTGAGTACTTCTTTGGGAGTGGTTATGGGGCCCGCTACATGATCATCTATAAATATTCGACCGGTATTTAGCTCATAGAGTGTAGCATTGTAAGCATGGGCGTTGGCATCGCGAAGAAATTTGTAGGTTTCTTCTGGGGATGATAGCTTTGCTTCAGGCATTTCTGGAGAAAAATACTTTGGCGTGCCAATTCCATTGGGGTGAGGATAACTTAAATCAACCAGCTGTACTTCTCCATTCTTGTCGACGCTCGGCATTTTGTATTCAATCTCGCCGCTAGGAAGTTTCCGTCGATACACCGTTTGACCTACGCCAAAGTCAACGAAAGTAGGATTGCGATGAGCGTCGAGAACCACATTTTCAGGTTTTATATCTAGATGAATAAATTCCATTGTGTAATCTATTTCACCAATTTTAACCGGTACTCCTTGGCGCATTGCTTCCATTTGGGAGCGGAGAATTTTGCTTTGTCTTTGTTTGAGCGCCAGAATTTCTTGGCTAACTTGAGGGCTTGATAATTGTTTGCGCAGATTACCACCTTCGAAAAAGGGCATTACGGTCACAAAAACATTTTCTGTTTTATCGTGAAATGAGAGCCGGTTAGTTGCGAAAACGAGTTCGGGGTGAGCTTTAGCGATTTCAGAAATTGCTAAGTGATTATGCCGCTCTATTGCTGAGCGTGGTAAATTCCCTTCGTAGCCTATAGAGGATTCTTTTACATTTTCAAAACGCACAGCGTATTCAGTCCCATCAAGATTGATTTTTTTTACGCTGGCGAAAGTTCCGGTAGCAAGGGGGTCGCCAGTTGCTTTTCGCAAAAAGTCATCATCGCCTGTTTCTCGTTTTAATTCCACATATTCTGCTTCTAGATCACCGCCTTTTTTTGAGCTGCGAGTGCTGAAACTCTGTGCTTCGATTAGATCAAAGGCCTCTCCGTCTTTTTTCTCAAGAAAATCGCCAAGTTTTTTTTCTTCAGCTATTCCCTCAAGCTTATTAACATGAAAATCTGCGCTACTTGTCGATCGCAGTAGGGTGGAATTAAGTGTAGTGTCAATTGATTTTATAGACGAGGTCTCGGAAGTTGCTCCTGGAATTTCGTTGAATACCTGGCGATCAACAGGGGGAGACTCAGCTGCGCCTGTATCGACTGTTTTTGCTTTTTTAGAAACAACTTTGTGAGAAGCACTTTTACGCGTAACCTGAGGAATAACTTTAAAAGCAGGGCTGTTTATGGATCGAACGGCGAAAATTCTTTTAGGAGCAACAGCGGGGGGTAGTTTCGTCAGGGCGAGGCTAGGAGTAATCCCGCGAAATCCCAGATAGGTCTGAATTGCAGCGGCCCCTTGCTCAGTGGTTGCAGTAAAACCTTCGGGCTGACAATAACTAAAACTCGCATTGCCCAGAGCCTCAGAAAAAGTCTTTCCCTGTGTGGTTACTAGAACATATCTGCTATCGCCCATGCTATTGGGGAAATTAAAAACGGCAAGTTCATGACAGTTGCTATCTTTTGGGATGGGGCTTTGCCAGGCAACAATATAACCGTTGATATCGAGGTCTAGAGGTTCCAAGCCTTCATCGTTGAGTAATGCTACATCTCTGCTATTGAGTAGGTTTAGAGGAGATGTTTGCGTATGAATATTCGTGATTGTAAGGGGCAGGGATAGCGAAAATTTTTGAGAACTATCCAGGGTAGTCGATGGTGCTGGAGAGCTTGAGGGCGGACTCAAGGCGGAATTTAAATTGAAAAATTTGCAACCGCTAATCAACAGGCTTATAGCAAAGAAGAGAGAGAGAACATTTTTCATAGCGACTCCCTAAAAAAGTGATTTTTATTCTGCTTTAAGGGTTGCATTGGCTACTTTTAGCTCTCCTGGTTTAGCTTTGTGTTGGTACTTTACGAAAAAATAATAAAACAGCTAAGACCACCAGGCCGGTTACCAAGCGTAGGTCTGAGGGAATGAGTCCCCCATAGAGGGCAAAACCCTGGATATGCTGATAGCAAAAAGCTCCCACGAGCGGTGCTGCTAGCTGCCGGCCTAGGCTCTGGCTGCCGAGCAAACATTCACCAAGAAGCAGGGCGGCAAGGGCATGAATAACCATACCGACTCCCATACCTACATCTGCATAGGCTTGATTTTGCACCGCCAGGCCACCAGCGATGCCAGCGATTAGGTTGCCGATAAAAAGCCCAAGGACTAAGTAAGAGTTGCAGTTTATCCCCAGGTTGCTAGCAGCTCGGGGATTGCAGCCCGCAGCGCGCATACGCAGGCCATTTTCTGTTTGGAGAAAGCACCACAGTGCTCCGCCGAGGACAAGGACCACCCCCATAAGCACTGGTAATTTGCTGCTGCTGGAGAAAAACAGCGAAGGAACATCTAACAAGGAAAGATTGGGCTGTCCCATTAAGCGCAGGTTAATACTGTAGACCATGGTGCTGAGAATGATCCCGCCCAGCATAACCTCCACCCGCAGACGTTGATGAATAAGGGCGGTGCCGATTCCTAGAAGCCCAGCAGCAAACCCGGCAAGGAGGGTGGCGAGTAGCGGATTTACCTGGGCTAGAGCGAGGGCAGCATAGACTGCTCCGCCGAGGGGGAAGGAGCCCTCAACGGTGAGATCAGAGACCCGTAAAATACGAAAGGGAATGGCAATGCCTAAGGCGACGAGCATCAAAATAGTGCTTTGCAAGGTACCGGTCAGCAAAAAATCGCTCATGGCAGCTCTCGGCTAAAAAGGCGAAATAAATCTTCTTCGCGGAGCTTGTGCTTTTCGCTTCCTTTAACATCAAGTACCAGCTTGCCAGCATCGAGAACTAAGAGCCGGCTGCCATATCCCAGGGCATCCTGCAAACTATGGGTAATCATCAGGGTGGTGATGCCCTCGGAGCTGACAGTCTGCGCGGTTATTGCCATTAAGCTGTGGGCTGCTCGTGGATCAAGGGCAGAGCAGTGCTCGTCGAGAAGCAGCAAATTGGGCTTGCTGAGTAGGGCCATAGCGAGGGCAAGGCGCTGGCGTTGGCCCCCAGAAAGACTGCCGAGAGGTTCGTTGGCGAATTCGCGGAGATCACTGAGCAGGGGATGCTCAAAAAAGCGCTGCGGTTGTAGTGCTGGTCGTAGCTTGCCGGGGTTGCGACGCATCGAGGCCAGGGTTAAATTTTCGAGCAGGCTTAGGGAGGCAATCGAACTGCTGTCGGCATCCTGGGCCACCACCCCCATGCAACGAGCTCGTTCATAAGGCGCTAAGGAAGTAAGGGGCTTAGCTGCTAAGGTGATTTCCCCCTGCGAGGAATGGAGACCGAGAATGGCAGCAAACAAGGTGGACTTGCCCGAGCCGTTTTTGCCGATAATAACGCAAAACTCCCCCGCCGCTACTTCGAGGCAGAAATCTTCCAAAACCGGGCGCGGCTTAGAGGGAAACTGAACGCTGAGATGCTTGATTTGTAACATCACTTTTGCTCTCGCGGTACGAGAATAATGTTGTTCTTCTCGGGAAGACGGAGTTTAAATTTCTCTAACTGGACCGTGCTTACCAAGGCCCGATGGTCGGTGGTTTTAGGAAAATAGGGGGGAATATCTGCGGTTTTTTTTCCCTTGAGAATAGCGACGACCATCTGGGCGGTATGACGACCAAGCTCGTAGTAGGAAACCGCAAAGCTTCCCAAAGCTTGGTGTTTAAGCACTGAGCCCTCGTCAAAATCAAAGACGGGTATGTTCATAGCATTGGCACTGCTGATGATAGCAGGGAAGGCCGATTGCACCGCTCCGCTGCTGCCCGTATAGATAAAGTCGACTTTGCCACGGAATCCTTCCATCCGCATCGGCACTTCCCCGGCGCTGCTGAGGGGAATAGCCATAAGCTCGAGCTGGTGAGGTTGTGTCGCTTGCTGGAAGAATTTGACGAGGGCCTGGTCGTTTGCCTCACTGGTGGAATACAGCAAACCCATTGTTTTGGCCTGGGGTAAGAGAGATAGCGCAAAGAGTAAGAAGCCATCGAGGTCCTGAGCGTCCGAGATACCGGTGAGCTTCTTATCCTTGAGCAGCCCGGCGGCTGCGGGATCAGTTATCAGAGAAAAAACCTGGGGGATGTCATTGATGCGTCCCCGAGCGGCTTGGGTTACCGGGGTCGTTAGGGTGACGAGGACCTCAGGGTTGCAGGATTTTAGCTTACTCAGCATTTGGAGAATAAGATTGGGATCAAAGTTGACATGGTCTTTGACGATGCGGATCTCTTCCCCATCTCGATAGCCAAGGGAGGAAAGTTCGTCAATGATGCCGGTAATGCAGTTTTCCAGGGAGGCGTGGGGACCTAAGTTGGCAATTGCCACACAGGGTAGGCTTGGGTTTTTAGAGCGAGAGATCAGGCCCAAGATGGCTAGCAGGATGATGGTGATAATCAGGGCTAAGCTGCGCTTCATCGTTTCCTCGTTTAGTTAAAATGCTAACGTATTGACTCAAAGTTTGCCATCGCCAACTTTGCCAACACCTAGCTATTTGCAACGAAGAAAACATCGGGGCTCGCTATGTAGTATTTATTGTTGGGGGGTCCTTCGCTGCGCTCAGGATGACGAAGTGCGCCCATATCATCTATTGTCCCGAGCTAGGAGCTCGTCATCCCGAGCTAGGAGCTCGTCATCCTGAGCACAGCGAAGGACCCCCCAACAACCTATTGACGATTAATCCGCCGGTTGTCAACCTGAATTGGAGAACCAGCACTTACCCGGTAGGGGTTAATATCCCAGCCGCCCCGACGTACGTAGCGGGCGTAGACACTCAACCACTCGGGTTTAAAAGCGCGGCTGATCTCAACGAAAAGTCGTTCAAGGCATTGTTCGTGGAATTCGTGATGATCGCGCAGCGAAACCAGGTAGCGTAACAAGCCCGGGTAGTTAAAACGTGGGCCGCGATAGCGAATCTCGAGTGAGCCCCAATCGGGCTGTCCGGTTACTAAGCAATTTGACTTTAATAAGTGGCTATAAAGGCATTCTTCGATGCTCTCAGAGCTTGCTGCCGCACTGCCCAACAGGCTGGGGTCGGGCAGATAGGTGTTGCACTCGACGTCGAGATCATCGAGGCACAAACCTTCCAGCTGACGAAAATCCAGGTTCATTGCATCAAGGGAAAATATCCGTACCGCCACCGGGGCGGCGACGATCCGGGTGAGATCTGCTTCCGCCAAAGCTTGCACCTCAGCCAAAGAGGCAAAGCGCGAGTTATTAAAAGAATTAAAATACAGTTTTAAAGATTTTGATTCAAAAATGTTTGCAGATTCGCTCGGAACCATCAGCTCAGCGGCTGCAACCACCGGTTTGCCGCTAAGGTCCAGCCACGAAAGTTCGTAGCCATTCCATAGGTCGACCCCGGTAAAGGGAAGCTCCGCGGTTAAACCCAATTCCTCGCGCTTAGTATGGCGGGGGATAGCAAACAACAGCGAGGGAGTATAGGTAGAAAGATAGAGTGAGGACTTGCCCAAAGGAGCTTGGTCGAGACTAGGATCGAGATGGAGAGCGGACATGGTTACTAGCCTTGACGACAGAGTTCAGCGAGAGTCTTAACGATAAATCCCGAGGCTCCACTACGGGGAAAACCCACGGCCTGGCAATCATAAGCAGTACCAGCATTATCGATATGCACCCATTTGGTCTCACCGACAAATTCTCGCAGGAAGCAGGCTGCGGTGATGGTTCCCGCCTTTACCCGTGGAGAAGGGATGTTTTGGAGATCGGCAATGGGGGAGAGCATTTCCTGGGGAAGCTCAGGCCAGATCGGCAATTGCCAGAGGGGTTCTCCAACCTGGCGAGAGATTCCTAAGACTCGCTCTGCGCTTTCCTGGTCGTTAGAAACTAGACCTGCACCGCAGGAGCCCAGGGCAACCAAAACCGCACCAGTAAGGGTTGCCACATCGACCATCATTGCTGGTTGCCAGTTCTCGATGGCGTAGTGGAGCAAATCGCAGAGAACCAAGCGGCCTTCGGCATCGGTATTGAGGATTTCTACGGTCTTACCGTTCATCGTTTGGACGATATCACCGGGGCGGGTAGCTTGTTCGCCAACCACATTTTCTACGGCGCCAATGAGACAAACCACATTGCAGGCAGGAGGCACCTTACTGAGGAAAAAAGCGGTGCCGAGCACGGCTCCTCCCCCGCACATATCGTATTTCATCTCGGCCATACCAACGCTTGGCTTGATGCTGATTCCCCCCGCATCGAAGGTTAAACCCTTACCGACTAGAGCGATGGTTTTGCTGGGGTCTTTGCCTTTAATCTCCAGGGTGATTAACTGGGCATCAAAGGCGGAACCCTGGGAAACGCTGTAGAACGCTCCCATGCCCATGGCTTTGATTTCTTCGCCGCCCTTGATGGAGCAGGAAATTTTGCCAGCTTTGGCAATATCTGCAGCAATCTCCGCGAATTTTTCGGGATTTAACCAGTTAGGGGGAGCATCTTCGATCATCCGGGTGACGGTTAAAGCTTGAGCCATCGCCCGTGCCAGGTGAATCTGTTCGCTGCTCGTACGCTCCCCATCGTCCCAGAGATAGATTTCATCGGGAAGGTTGAAACTGGATTTATGGTTCTTGCCTTTAAACGAAGCCAGCTGATAAAAACCTTGGGCAAGCCCCGAGAAGATTTCCAGGGCGCTGATTTCTTGACTGGCTACAATGACTAGGGGAAGGCCTTGCCAGCCCTTAAGATAGTGGGCAAAGTCGAGGCCCAGCTGAGCCCCTTTTTGAGGTATGCTGGTGGGCAGACTATTTTGGGCGACCAAGGTATAGGCGCTTCCCTCATAAGCTAGGGTGAAAATCCCTTCTTTGCTGAGAATGCCAAGGTCTTTAGCGAGAGCCAGCAGTGTTTGCTGAGTTTCGCTACTGAGCAGTTTTGCTTCACAGCTGAGGCTGCGTTCACCATCTTTAATTTCGACGCTATAGGGGACGAGGTAGTGCGCTTTAGCGGGGGCTCGACCACCCTGGAGCTTGCATTTTTCGATCCAGGCAAAACTTGGGGGTAATAGATCTCGCCATGAACTGCTCTGCATTAGGCGCTTTGTTCCGTTTTCCACTGCTACCTTCTCCGTCAATAAACATCTCCGCGCCAAAGCCTGCTCACCGCGAAGAGAGTCCATAAAAAAATAAGAATAAAGACAACAGTATCGATAAATACCATCAAAAAGCAATGCTTCTTTTGGGGGTAATTCGCTATAGTGGGGACGTCGATCTTCTTTATTTGGGAGCAGTAAAAATGAGCAGTATCAATAATGTGTGGGCGCGGGAAATCCTTGATTCTCGGGGTAATCCCACCGTGGAAGTAGAAATTAGTACCACAAGCAATTATTTCGGACGAGCTGCGGTCCCCTCGGGAGCCTCCACTGGCCAGCACGAAGCCTGTGAACTGCGTGATGGTGAGCGGGGGCGTTACCTCGGTAAGGGGGTCGAGCGCGCGGTTCGCAATGTACGAGAGATCATTGCTCCCAAGCTTAAAGGGCTTGATGTCTGTCGCCAAAGCACTCTTGATGCACTTCTGATTGAGCTTGACGGCACCCCCCACAAGAGCAATCTCGGCGCAAATGCCCTGCTTGCGGTTTCTCTTGCTGCTGCCCGCGCCGGAGCTGAGGCCTGTGGTTTACCGCTCTATCGCTATTTAGGAGGTACCGCTCCCCACCAGCTTCCTGTGCCCATGTTTAATATTATCAACGGCGGCGCTCATGCCGATAACAATGTCGACTTCCAAGAGTTTATGATCGTCCCCAAGGGTGCTCCCACCTTTCGCGAAGGTCTGCGTTACGGCGTAGAAGTATTTCATGCCCTTAAAAAAGTTTTAAGCGCTAAGGGGCTAGCCACTGCGGTGGGGGACGAAGGAGGTTTTGCGCCTAATCTGGCTTCTAACGAAGAAGCCTTGCAGATGATCATGCGGGCCATCGAAGCAGCCGGGTTTAAACCGGGGGTCGATGTCAGTATTGCTCTTGATGTAGCCGCAAGTGAATTTTATCACGAGGGTCTCTATCATCTTGCCAGTGAAAAGCGTAAACTCTCCAGCCGAGAGATGGTGGATTATCTCGCCAGTCTGGCCAAAAAATACCCCATTGATTCCATTGAAGATGGCTTGAGTGAAGACGATTGGCAGGGCTTTATAAGCCTGACCACAGAGCTGGGCCAGCGTCTACATTTGATTGGCGATGATCTTTTTGTTACCAATATTCAGCGTCTGGAAAAGGGTATTCAACGGGGGGCTTGCAACGGGATTTTGATCAAGCTCAATCAGATCGGCACTCTTTCCGAGACCCTGGCCTGTATAGAACGGGCCAAGCGTGCGGGCTATGCTACGGTCATCTCCCATCGCAGTGGCGAGACCGAAGATCACTTTATTGCTGATCTCGCTGTGGCTACCAACAGCGGCAAGATAAAGACCGGAGCCTGCTGTCGGGGCGAACGGACGAGCAAATATAATCAGTTGCTGCGTATCGAAGAGGAGTTAGGAAACAGCGCTATTTATCGCTGGTATTAACCCTAGAAAACCTTACAATGAACAATATTCTTACTAAGGAGCTCCCATGTCTGTTTTAGTTGGCAAGCAAGCCCCCGAATTTAGCGCCCCCGCCGTAGTTAATGGCGACTTTAAAGAAAATTTCAAGTTAGGCGACTTCCGCGGCAAGTATGTGTTACTGTTCTTTTACCCCCTGGACTTTACCTTTGTCTGCCCTACTGAGCTCCACGCTTTTCAAGATGAACTTGAGAACTTCAAAAAGCTCAATTGCGAAGTGATCGGCTGCTCGGTTGATTCAAAGTTTAGCCATCATGCCTGGCTCAATACGCCAAAGACCTCGGGCGGTATTGCTGGAGTTCGTTACCCCTTGGTCTCAGACATTAACAAAACGATTGCCCGTGATTATGACGTGCTGATTCCTCAGGATGGCATAGCATTGCGGGGAGCATTTTTAATCGATAAGAAGGGCATGGTTCGCCATCAGACCGTCAATGATCTACCTCTCGGGCGGAATGTGGGTGAGTTTTTGCGTTTGCTTGAGGCTCTGCAGTTCAGTGAGGAGCATGGCGAAGTTTGCCCCGCCAATTGGCATAAGGGCGACAAGGCGATGAAGCCAAGTCAGAGTGGGTTGAAGACTTTTTTTGGCGGCCAATAGATCTTGGAACCAGCACCGTTTACAAGCATCGCCGAGCTCGATCAGCGTTATCATACGCTGTTGTTTGATGCCTACGGAGTGCTTATCAACAGTGAACATGCCCTGCCCGGAGCAGTGGCGCTGATTGATAGCCTTAATCGGCGGGGAAAGCCCTATTTTGTGGTCACCAATGGTTCGCAGTTGACTGAGGAAGCGACGGCTCACCATTACCAAAAACTAGGCTTGGCTATTGCCCCCGAGCAGATCGTCTCGTCGGGGGCTTTGGTTGGTAATTGGGCCCGTGAGAACCAGCTCTGTGAGTCGCCGACGGTGGTGCTTGGTCCCCGATCTTGTCAGCAGCTGATGCGCGCAAGTGGGCTTAGTGCTTTGCTTGAGCACGATGCCGAGGAATTCGACGTCTTGGTGGTGGGTAATCAGGATGGCTACCCCCTGCTGGAGACCCTCAATCACATTATTTCTCGACTGTATGCGTTTATGGAGCGGGGCAAAGAGTTTCGCTTGGTGCTTCCTAATCCCGACCTCGTGTACCCCACCAGCAGGGGGGTTGGTATCACCGGAGGAATGATCGCCGAGATTATTTCTCGGGCTTTGGTACAGCGTTTTCCCCGCGATACTCCCCGTTTTGAATGCCTCGGCAAGCCTTATGCGCCGATTTTCGCCGAAGCAAAAAAACGCGCGAAGACCTCCTCCCTTGTTTTAATTGGGGATCAGTTAGCTACTGATATTAAGGGGGCGCGAGATGCCGGTATGGATTCGGTTCTTATGGCTACCGGTCTCGCAAAGTTCTCTGAATTGGCATTTTCTGAAATTCAGCCTACGTATTTGCTGAAAGCTCTCGATTAGCCATTATTAATGGCGTCCGCCGTGTCCACCACCGTGTCCACCACCGTGTCCACCACCGTGTCCACCACCGTGTCCACCACCGTGTCCACCGCCGTGTCCACCGTGTCGTCCCCAACCTCTGCCGTATCCTCTGCCGTAATAACCACCGTAGTAACCTCCGCCATAAGGATAGCCGTATCCATCGTTGTAGTAACCTCCGCCATAAGGATAGCCGTACCCACCGTATCCACCGCC
>JAHFAI010000135.1 GCA_023250635.1 Deltaproteobacteria bacterium
CTTTAGTTGCGGTGGGGGGATACGGCACTGCTGCCCTCGCCATCGAAGCCAAGGCCAAGGTTATCGCACTCTTGGGCACGGTTACCATTAAAGCCAGTCAGAGCGCTAGCCCCGAGGTGGCCATGCGTCAACAAGAAATCTCCGTAGGTGGGGTACTGGAAACCGGCGAAAATTCCTCCGCAAAAATCTCCTTGCCCGATCAAACCCAGATACAACTCGCGGCCCACAGTAGTGTGCTGCTGCAAGATCTCTCGGTGGAGAAAGTTACGGTGGTAGCCTTGCAACAGGGTGAGAGTCGAGTAAGCCTCCCGCCTGCGGGAGCCGTAGCCAGCGCCGGGGTGCAACTAAGCACCCCCGATGGGGGGACGGTAAGTGCAACCCCAGGGGTAAAATCGGGGGGCACGGATTTGCAGAGTGCTGAGAGACTGCTGGTCGCTTCTCTTGGTGATGATGCACCGTTGTTGCTCGCTGAAGCTGCTGAGCAAGCGGGTAAGCGTCTCGTGACTAAGCCGGGACGGGGGGAGTTTATTGCTCGCAAAGGCCAGGTTGAAAATATCGGTGGGGTGAGTGTCTCGGTGTCGAGCCCAGGCCAGGGCATGCACAGTCTGAGTGCGGGCTTTGCCTTGGAACAAAATCTTGATGGTCAGTGGGGGGTGCAACAGGAAATTTCCCCAGAACGTCTGGGGCTCTATCATCGTAATCCCCAGCAGGTAAGTCGCGATCTTCTCCCCCTCGAAGGGGGAGCGTTTAAGCCTCTGGCGACCGTTGCCTTCGAGCTGGCTGAGCAGCTCGCTGCTGATCAGGAGCATGTTGCTGCTGGCGAGGGTGAGGCCGAGAAAGGCACGGAGATCTTCTCGACCTATGCATCGGGTATTTCGGCGATGATCAGGGAGGTTAATCTTGGCGTTCAGGAAGGGGTAGCAAGTCAGCGGGCACAGCAGTTTAACCAACAACCTCTAGAGGGAGCGCATTCTCTGCGCACCGTTACCATCGGCATCAGCTATCAGTAATCAGTAATCAGTAATTCACCTGCTTATCCGAATCGCTTCGCGGATCAACAAAGGCACTGGTCCCTTGATATTCTTGGAGCGCTTGTTCAAAAGCGGCAAATTCTTCCTCAAAATTGAGGGGTTCGTTTTTCACATGCTGTACCGAGGTGAGATACAAATTATTTGCTGTTCCTTCTGCGGAGTTCAAGGTTTGGGGGCTGGAGATTCCCTCACCACTCTCTTGGGGGGGCCGAGAAGATCTGCTAGTTTTACAGGAAAAAACACCACAGCACATTCCTAAGTAGAGCAATAGTTGATAGCGCATTTCATCCTTTCTTTGTAGATCATCAGCTTAGTTCATTCTCTATATACCCATCTTAATGGCAAACCGCTGAAACTCAAAGGTGCGGAGAGGAGGAGGAGAGATATTGTCAAGTTTAAGATTGACCAGGGAAGTTTCCGAAGTTATTATTCGAATATGTCCAGTATTATCGAATAATAACTGCGGATATTCGCAATGATTGCAAGACTACTAAAACTTCCAAATGATTACAGTATCTTGCTCTTCGGAGCGCGCGGTTGCGGAAAAAGCACCCTTATTCAAGCGAGTTATGATCAAAAAAGCACCGTTCGAATCGATTTACTTAATCCTGCACTAGAACAAGAATATAGTCGCCATCCTCAGGAATTAGCTAAAGTAGTAGAAGCATTACCATTATCGATTACCCATGTGATCATCGATGAAGTTCAGAAAGTTCCGCCGTTACTCGATGTGGTTCATAGCATTCTCGAATCTTCCAAGCCGCGGTATTTTATCCTGACTGGCTCCAGCGCCCGTAAGCTCAAGCGTGGTGGAGCGAATCTCTTAGCAGGTCGTGCCTTTGTTTATCATTTGTTCCCCTTCACCTTTTTAGAACAGGGAGCATCCTTTAAATTAGATGAAGTATTGCAATTTGGTCAGTTACCACGAGTGGTTGAATTCTCGCAGGCCGCGAGTAAAATTCGTTTTTTACACTCCTACGTAAGCACGTATTTAAAAGAAGAAGTAGCAGCAGAACAGTTGGTGAAAAAGCTAGCGCCATTTCGGCGATTTCTAGAGGTTGCGGCTCAGAGCAATGGGAAAATTATTAATTTTTCAAACATTGCAAGGGATACAGGGGTATCTGATAATACGGTGAGGGAGTATTTTTCTATTTTAGAAGATACGTTAGTGGGCTTTTTGATGGAAGCCTACTCGGGGTCGTTTCGCAAACGCTTAGGACAAAAGCCCAAATTTTATTTTTTTGATATTGGGGTAGTCCGTGCTCTAACCCGCGTCCTTTCGCTTCCACTTCTACCGCAGACATCAGCATATGGAGAGGCCTTCGAACATTTCATTATTTTAGAAATCTATCGGCTCGTTTCTTATTTTTTTCCAGAATATCGCCTTTCCTACCTTCATACCAAGGACGATGAAGAAATTGATCTGTTGGTAGAAAGACCTGGTTTGGCATTGCTGTGCATCGAAATAAAGAGCTCCGTTTCAATAAATGAAAATGATCTACGTAAAACCGTCTCCTTGAGCAAGAGTCTGCCGGGTAGCGAAGTGCTTTGTTTCTATAATGGTGAAACAGAAAAACACTATACTGGTATCAGAGTAATCCCTTGGGCTCAGGGGGTAAAAGAGTTTTTTGGAGAAGCTTAGTGTGAGCTTCTCCCACTAAGGTAGCCCCTCTTTCTGCACTTGTGAAAAGTATCTGTAACTAGGCGCTGGCGCTTTCGCGCCAGCGCCTAGTTACAAGTCATATTTGTTTTTAAAAAAGTAAGCACATAATCATTCTCGTCTTATAGCTTTGACGATGGCGATGGCGATGGCGATGGCCGAAAATTTCAAAAGCTAGGGAGAAACCCATCACCAGCCTTGTGGATTTCGCTCCTCGCCACCCCCAGCATGGCAGGAGGCTTACGGTGGCATCAAATTCCATCCCCTCGAAGGGGATAAAATTTGACCCCACCTCAGCCCCCTGCCCTTGCAAAGAGGTGAGCGAAGGACGAAAAACGAGCTCTCCCAAAAAACACAGGTCAGGGTATGGTTTATCGAAGTCGCGGCCCATAGCTCGGTGCCTCGGAGGGGGGCTCACTCACTGCCTGCTTACTCTTCATTGGTCAGGGGGCGGCTCGTCGAAGTCGTTGGCTCAAGCAAAAAAACAGCCTGTTTTTCCCTCAAGGAGGGTCATCTTTTTTCCTCTTAACCAA
>JAHFAI010000087.1 GCA_023250635.1 Deltaproteobacteria bacterium
AAACAGCATTGGTTAAGAGGAAAAAAGAGGACCCTCCTTGAGGGAAAAACAGGCTGTTTTTTTGCTTGAGCCAACGACTTCGACGAGCCGCCCCCTGACCAATGAAGAGTAAGCAGGCAGAGTGAGCCCCCCTCCGAGGCTCCGAGCTATGCGCCGCGACTTCGATAAGCCATACCCTGACCTTTGTTTTTTGGGAGAGCTCGTTTTTCGTCCTTCGCTCACCTCTTTGCAAGGGCAGGGGGCTTAGGTGGGGTCAAATTTTATCCGCTTCCAGCGGATGGAATTTGATGCCACCGTAAGCCTCCTGCCATGCTGGGGGTGGCGAGGAGCGAAATCCACAAGGCTGGTGATGGGCTTCTCCCTAGCCTTTGAAATTTTCTGCCATCGCCATCGCCAAAGCTATAAGACGATAATGATCGTGCTTCGAGCAGGAATATGTACAGAAAGAGGGGCTACGAAGTGAAATAGAGAAAAAATGAGCGACTAATTGGGGAAATAGACGGAAATTTAACCGGCGTCGGTTTAGGAACACGCCCTACTGGACTTCATAATAGAGAGAAGCCCGAGGTATTTCCGGCAGCTGCAGAGCAAAATAAGGGTGATTCAAGATGGCTTCACCTTGCAAGCGATTGTCAGGATTCAACTGCAGCAGCTGACGCAAAAGATCGATAATCAAACAGCTAGCCTCAAGAGAATGAGGATCTAAATTTTCAAAAATTTCGTAGTCAAAGTCAGCACGAATCGTCGGCTGCTGCCCCTCAGGATGATATGAACCATGCAACCACAAACCAGCTGCATATTCACTCTCACCGACAATACTAGCAAAACTAACCACTGCTTCATCGTCAAAGATAAAGGGATGGCGTTGAGGAAGTGAACCGGTAAAAGTCTCAAAAAAACTTGCGGCAAACGCCCACCAATCACTTGCGGTTGAGTACCAATTGCTCTGCCAAATTTCCGGAGCCATATAATTAGGGGAACCCAATGGGCGTACACCTTGCAATCCTCTTGGCTCTGGCGAAGGGATCGACAAATTCAGATCACCCCAATGAAGCTCCACCGGACCAGCACTTAGGTTTTTATGGACAAGAATATTCCCTGGCTTAATATCTCGGTGCAGCCATCCTCGTTGATGAATCTTGATTAGTTTTTGTACTGCATCCCGGAAAATCAGCTGCCCCAAGGCACTGAGCGGATTAATCGGCCCGTGCTGCCGCAAATAATCAACGAGAGATCCTTCCGAAGCTAAACCGAGGACTATACCCATTTTTTTTCCACTGTCACTCAAGCGTCTTTCATAAAATTTGAGGGTTGCCCCAGTCCCCGCTAAAGCTTCATAAGCCGTTACTTCTGCTTGCAAATCCTCCGTCCTTCCCACCTTAAAAGCAAAGCTTCTCTGCTCTACCGTACCGTCTGCGCTCGCAAAGCTTCGCGTTGCCCGCAGCACTTGCCCATATGCTCCTTTACCAAGGGGAGAATGCAGTTCAAACGAGTGAGTAGCCAACATGCCATCGGAACGTTCGCTACTGGCTCGTTTACGCGTAGTACGCGAATTAGCAGCACTGGTGAGCGCTGAGCTACGAAAACTAGATTCTTGATATTCTCCAGTTGGCTCTCGCGGTTCTAAAGTTGATGCCGCCGCAGGCAAAGGTCCGAGAATAAAAGCGAGAAAAATATTTAAAAACGCAATGCTACTTAATTGGTGTTTAGAAAATACCATGTTATTTGCCTCTGCTTTGTCACTACTCAGGTTTTTATTATAAGGCAGCATAATAACGGATTTTAGTAGATAGTCAATTCGAAAATTAAGCCATTTTTTTACTTTAATTACAGCATATTAAAGCAACAGCGGCTAACTCAATCTCCAAATCTATTGCCAATACCAATAAATTCAGGAATTCAGGAAACTGCATTTGCTGGCTATCAAGACTTAATCAACCAATATATATGCCAAAAAATATTTAATTCATATTAATTTAATTTTTGACGATACGGCTGTTGTATTTCATCTAATCTCTTGGACTGCTTAGGAAGCTTAGAAAGAGTTTAGGTGTGTCCGAACAACAACAAGACGAGGGGGAGGGTATTGCTTATGCTGACCAAATCAAACAAGGTAATTTTCACAAAGTCGGTTCTGAAAAAAGGCGGGCTAATCTCGCTGTGCATCGGTACAGCATTTCTAGCTGCAAATTGTTCTTTTTTTAGTTCTAAATCGGGGAAAAATGGCTCTTCTTCAGAAAAAGCTAGGTTGACCGATACAATTAAAGTCAAAGTTGGTATTACCGATGCAATCAAGCGTCTCGGTTTAGGCTTGAATGCTGCAAATTTAAGTCTGGTTGATTATACCTTGAGCGTTGCTGGTTGTGGTACCACAAGTTCGTATGATCACAGTTATTTCAATCAAACTTTCGAAAATCAGCCATTTTCAGGCACTAGCGCCAGCTTAGATTTTTCATTGCCTTCTGACGATGCTGACTGCTATCTGAATTTGAGCAGTATAACCATCGATGCGGGCTTATCACCCCAGGCTGTCTATAACATCTCAAGTGATCAAAGTGCGGCGAGTCGCAGTGGTACACTCGTTTTCAACCTCCAATCTGGCGCAGGTGCTCCTAGCAAATTGTCTATATCTAGCTCCGTATCTGGATGGTCTAATAGTGCTGCTCCGACCACTGGCGCCACAATGAGTTACACCTTGAAAGGGGTAGTGAAATCTTCCTCCGTTATCGGTGATATAACGAGTACGATTAACTATACTCAAGTAGACATGCCAATTGAAATCTACTTGGCAGACAACCTTCTCCAGCCTGTTGTCGACACAACCAATGGACGTTATGATCTGAGTTTAGTGTGTACGGGTTCTCTTTCTGGAACAACTGGCTGTGGTGATGTGGTAGTTGGTTCAAGTCCGAACTACTCTATCTGTACCATTCCCGCTAGTGGTAGTAACGCAGTTAGCGAAGCTAACATAGGCCAAAATGCCTTAACCTATTGTCACACTGACTCAGTATCAGCCTCTGCTGTTGCCACATCTTATCAGCTCTCTGGTGGTTCAGGTGTAAGCTTCAATAGTAGTTCGAAAATCGTCAAAGTGACTAGTGTTCCGTTGCTCACTACGATTGGGAGTTCCTTCCTCGATCATATTGGAAGCAATGCTCAAGCTTCTGTCTGGGTATTGCTCTATATCGATGCTGGCGGCTCTAAACAAGCAGTAAAATACTGGAAAGTAACGTTCTAATCCCAGCCCTAGGATTTAGCTCCTAAAAGGAGGGAGGGCTTTTCTTCCCTCCTTTTTTTATTGATGATTAAGCAATTCTATTGAGGACTTTTACTATGGGCTGCGGACGGGGACGCCAGAAGCATCAGCGCTTTATGGGATCAATCTTGGGAATCACAATACTCTTCAGCTCTCTGATAATTAGTTGTCGAGAAACTAAGAAGGTTTGCAACGAGCTAACAAATACTGGGTGTGGTCGCGACTCAACAACTGCACCGATCGAGAAGACTTCCGCCAATATCGTTGGCCATTTGCTCCCTGCAAGCGCCACCATAGCTACTCCGCCAAAAAATGTTATCGCTATATTTTCTCAGCCAATGTCAATTTTAGATAGCTCTGTATTTATCATCGGAGGAAGCTGTCAAAAGCTCCCCACTATTTCTCTAGTAGCAATGAATAGCGATTTTACAGTAGCCACAGCGACGCTCAGCGGAGCAAGCTGCGGCGATGGCGAGGATCTGACCATAGCTCTTGATCCCACCCTCACCAAGAATGCCCAAGGTATTACAGAACTAAGCGACAGTGTCAGCGAAACCTATACAATCAGCACGACTAAACCTGTGGTGCTACTAGGAAAAGCAACCAACACCGAACTCAATGCCTTCAGCTCGGCTACTATATCCCTGACTTTTATCCCCTTCAATAATATCGGAATATCGCTGACCAATGTGCTAACGGCCGCAGGAGATGGTATTACGCTCACTTCCTTATCCGGCACCCCTAAATGTCTCCTTGCCCTCAGTGGACTGACGACGTCAGGAGCAACACTTACTATCAATAAATGTACAGGTAATGGCAGCTTTATGCTGCACGTTAACGAGGGGGTTCTGGAAGACAGTGAGGGCAATTTCTCACTGATTTCCGCTGAAAGCTCAGTAATCACCATCACGGAACATGGTCCATCCCTGGTAAATCTTATCCCCGGAAGTTCAGTGGTCAACCCCATCCCTACTGTAATAATAGCAACGTTTAACGAGTCAATGACCATGTTAAATCCTACAAATTTCATCCTGAGCGGAACTTGCACCACGATGCCAACGGTCTCTGCAGTTTCCTCAAATTCTGATAAAACCATTGCCACCGCAACTTTAACCGGAGGCACCTGCATGGAGCAGCAAGTCCTTACCGTTACGGTTGATCCGATTCTCACCACTAACTTTAAAGGAACTGCTGGCACCGGCCCTGCATTAAGCACAACCTATACGCTCAGAACAACCGGACCCTCAGCAAGCCTTGACACTCCAAGTACTACTCTTCTTAAAGCATCAACAACTGCAACTATCGCTTTAACTTATAGCGCTTCCTCTCATGAGGATGAGACTGTTTTGACCGGAACCCTGACCAGCACTGGTGGAGGAGTGACCGTAACGCCCCTCAGTGGCAACCCTGCATGTACGGTGAAAGTGAGCGCCATCAGCAAAGCTGGTGCTATCCTTACGCTCAGTGCGTGCAGTGGTAACGGCACCATAAGCGTCCATATCAATGCGGGAACAGCAAAAAACACTCTCAATATACCCTCTACGGCTTCACCAGAGAGTGCGACAATAAGCATCGATAACTCCCCCCCAACCTTACTAAGTTCGATCCCAGCTAGCGCTAGCAGCTTTTCTTCCATGCCCAATAGCATTGTTTTAACTTTCTCGGAGCAGGTCAATACAACGGCAGCTAATTACGCCACAAGCTCCGGAATCTGTAAGAGTAATCCAACTATTTCGTCGATTAGTGGCTCAGGAACTACGACGATTACCATCAATCTCAATGGGGGAGTTTGCATCGGCTCTCAATCCATTGTACTCACTACAGCGATGAGCAAGATCACTGATTTAATCGGAAATAGCGGAGCAGGAACCAAAACGCTCACGCTTAACCATGCCTACAAGAAGATCTTTGTAACTGCAGCAGCGTACAATGGCGACCTGGGAGGCATTCGTGGTGCAGATGATAAATGTGCCGCTGATAGTAACAAACCGGATAGCAATACCTATAAAGCAATGGTGGTTGATACCAGCGGAAAGACTCGACTTGCCTGCACGTCAGCTAACTGCGCAACGGGTGGAATCTCCGAGAATGTTGCTTGGGTTTTAGCGGCAAATACAGACTACGCACGCATCGATGGATCGAGCCCAATCGCTACTACTACCAGTGCAGGTATTTTTGCTTTCCCTTTAATCAATGGATTCACTGCGACAACCAAGATCGTCATCACGGGTTTAGATGCCTCGTGGAATGGACCTACTTCCCAAAATTGTAGCGGTTGGACTACTGCTTCCTCAGGTGGACCCTTCTCTATGAATACCGCCCAGGATTCAAGTGCGACAACTAATTTGTCTATTCAAGCGACATCGGACAACTGTGGGGGAAATCATTATTTATATTGTGTTGAACAGTAGGAAACTTAGGCAGGAGGTTATATACCCATCGGATTTAGGAATATAAACTAAGGGCTCATAAGTTGCTGCACCATTTGATAGAACTGGGCATTGGCGTTCAACTGATCGATTTTATTCCACAGGTCGTTGCCATCGACTGCGGTCTCTGTTAAGCAAGTGTTCGCTTCTGTAGAGGTGGTGTCCGTAAGGCGGAACGACAAGCGGGCTGATAATGTTGCTGCCTTAGTCGGATCAAGCAAGTGAGCCTCCAAGACCTTCAAACCGGCAGCAGGAGTGCGTGGAATCCAGCCCCGTTTGTAATAGTCGGGCTCGGCCAAGAGAGTTCTTAGTCCTTCGGTGGTAACATCACTGCTCGATCTGACCCCACCTGTTGCTTCTCCTCCGAACTCACCGAATTTATCACCATAGCGATTAAGATGTCCTTTGTAAGCGATAACCACAGGCAGCTCACGAAATTTGGTTAGAGTATCCAGCTCTTCTTGTTTCAATTTGATTTTTCCAACAAGATTATCATATATTTTTTTATAATCTATTTTATCTTTCCCCATAAAAAAAAGTCTTTCTTCTGACCCATATGTTGTTGTTGTATGTTTCAAAAAAAGTGTGTTTGCTTTCTCACGTTCTGTTCTTAATTCCTGACTCAAAGTGAGTATACGTTCACCTACTTTGCTTTCACTAAAATCAGGAGAGGACTTTAGTGTAGCTGTCACCCGGATTAGTTCACTCTCAAGTTCGCTAAGTGGACGACTATAAACCTTAATACTTTCAATGACTTCAGCATACTTTTTGAGTAGGTCATTAATATCTTTATTCTCGAAGGTAACAATTTTTCCCTCTTCAATTTTTTTGAGTTCTTTGCCAATTTTTGAGGATTTTCTTTCTAACTCTTTGCGAATTTGCACCAGTTCTCTACTAGCCCTATGGATGGGATTATCTGGATTATAGATATACTGGTAGGTACGTGACCAGCGTTCGAATGCTTGAAAACGAGCTTCGTCAATATAAAATGAGACCCTTTTAATTTTGCTATGGTCATCCTTTAATTCCATTCTTGTTTTTTTCTCAAATCTCCCCGCCTCTTCGTTCTTAAGCAGCGAAGAAACAAAATCTTTCTCATCGCCAAAGGGCCAATCTATATGCCGAACAATTTGGCCTTGGCGATTCCATATAACCAAAGAGCTATGACCAATATCTAGGCCCTTAGCAGCAGACTCCCGCACTAAACTAACTTTATAGTCTTTGCCATCAGCAGTGGCACTCCATCCTCCAGCAGGCAATGTGCCCTCTGCTGGTGCTTGTGCTTCCACACCAACCGTGATTTGCTGCGAGCTGAACTGTGGGTCATGCTCGCCATAGCCCATAGGCGTTCCCTTAACAACGGTGGTTCCTTCCCCGTCAGCGGTGAGGGCCAGACTTTCACCCGTTTCTTTGGTGGGAATCGCTGCCAGATCAAATTGTGCCGCGCGCTGCTCGCATTGCTCCTCAACGCGAAGGGCAGCAGCTGGGGCATTGCAGCTGCTGAGCTCCTGCTGATGAGCCTGTAGATAGGCACAGACATCTTTGAGCAGCGAGGCGGAATGGCGGTTAATATCGGCAGCGATCGTAGCGCTCAGGCTGAAATCTGTACTCTGGGCCGGATTTTCTCCCGAGCGCTCGAGCAGAGCTTGGTTATTAGGTTTTTCCAGATGCTTTTTGCATGCTGAAGCAGACGATAAAAGCAGTACCAGCGCTAGTCCAAATCTCATTGGCGGCTCCGAATAAATGAAACTTTACGGCAAGTTACTTAAGCGGTAACTAGGCGCTGGCGCGAAAGCGCCAGCGCCGTGTCCTGACGAACGCAGTGAGGAAGGATCTTTCACATAACATCCGGATATCACGTGACAGATCCTTCGTCGCTTTGCTCCTCAGGACACGTCGCGGCACGAAATATGCTATTTCGCGCCAGCGACTAACTACTCAGCACTTTGTCAACTACTCAAGGCTTGGTGCAGTTTTGCTGCTTTCGAGGAGCGAGCAGCGGAGCAGCCGTCTGGCTGTGAGCACGCGCAGCAACGAAGAAAGCGGCGAAGATGCAGCAAGACCTGAGTAGTTACCTTAAGCGTATTCTAGCATATGTCTCACGTATACTCGTAAAATACCGATACCCTCTAGGCCTCAAGGTAGCGAGAGGAGCTGCTTATGTCTGCTTTGTTTGAAAAATGCCTAGTAACAACTATTTATCTAGTTTTTTTGCTAGGTTCCTGCCTGCCCGCCCCTCTCTTTGGCGAGGAAGGGGAGAAGCTTTTTCCCGAAAAAATCTACCTACGTGACCCCAAAGTTTCTGATTTTACCGGTAACTTTTTTTATTACCTCAACCCTGCTGATCACCGCATTTACATCAAACCTCGTCAGCAAGGCGAGTCCCGCTACCTTATCGACGGAGAACTCCAGCAGGTCCCCGCAGCTGCGGGCGGATGGCTCCTCCACGATCGTAGCGGCGGCCCAGAATTACCTGCCGGACGTACCATTGAGGAAATCTCGGTGGCCTGCGAAATACTCGTAGCCGTAGATGATCAAGGGCGGGGATATCTCTACCAGCCCACTTACTACGATCTACCAACCAAGTGGCAGGATCTTCTTGGCCCGGTGGAGCAATTTCCTTTTTTATATGAACTGCATCTTCCAGCGAATAATCGCGACTGGAGCTTTAGCTGTAGCACCCGGGTTAACCCGGAGATTCGTCGAACTGCGGAGTTTATGCATCCCGATGATATTATCGAGTACTACGAGGATAGCGAAGGCAAAAAAATAGAATTTGGATTAACCGCCACCATCTATACGGTATCCGACGACGGTCGTCTTATCTATTATTGGGACACTGGCCTTGCGCCTAGTTTTAGTCGAGCCTTCAGGAGTCCTCACCAGGGTGACTTTATCATCGAGAAACTCAGCGCCGCTGGTTCCATCGTTATGGTTATTGGCCATGAAGCTAACGGGGCCATAGGCCTCTATACCCGTATGTACGATTACGAAATGAACGGCGCCTGCCCGGGGGGACGCTTTAGTTTTGAACCCACCGAACAAGCCAGCTGCAAGGAAGTCCTCGGCATTATGACGGCCTGGCGGCGCTTGCCTCTCGAAGGCTGGGGCAAGGTACCGCTTCCCCTGCTTAAGGGCAAAGCCAAGCTCAGTAATCGCATCAGCCTGATCACCACCGGCAAGGGCAATGGGGCGCGTGAACTGAGAATTGAGGGAACCAATGCCCAGGGGAAGAGCGGCTACTATGGCAAAGGGATTAAAGATCAGGCCTGGAAGTTTTTTATAACTAATGAACCAATACGTGGCACCTTTATCAAGGACGAAGGCCCTGAAACTGCCGCTGCAAAAAGCAAGCTCGCCAATGATTTTAGCGGTACCCTTAAGCTGGTCTTTGATCAGAGCTATCCGATCGAGCTCTTTGGTTTTCATCATTTTCAAAGTGTCGAAGAGCCCGCTACGTTACGGGTGCATCTCCCCGAAAAAAAATATTTTGATCTCACCCTCCATACCGTGGATGCTTTTACCGCTTTTCCACAAAAACTACGGGCTGAGAGTTTTGTCGGCAGCGAAGAGGGCGAAGAGAAAGTCTTGATGGGAACCCTGCGCATCCCGCCCGGCAGCAAATTACCGACGGGGGAAAAATACACGAAATTACGTGAGGCACTCCGCAAGCTGCATCGCGAAGTACATACCCTTGAAGTCTATGCCACCGACAAGCACATTTCGATTTCTTCACAGTGGTTTATTCGCAATTTTTCTGGGCCGCTTACCTACAAGCCCATGCCCATGCTCACTATGGAGCTAGAAAACAAGCAGGAACCCGCCAATAGCCCCTTTATGGCCCTCGCCGAAGAAGCCAAACTTCTCTGGCCACCCACAGGAACTACGGCCCTGCTGACTGAGAAAATAGCACTCAATAAGTTGCGTCTCAACTATGTGCAGGGCCTGCCGACGGCTTTTCAGCGAGAACATCGCAAGAATTCACTGCTCTATCTGATCGTCTTTATTCTCATTAAAATACTCAATCCCTTTATCAACGTATTTGCCTTGGAAAATATGCTGCCCGAGTTGGGGGCGGTCTCCAAAACCCAACCCTACCTTGCCTACCCGCATTTGCGCGGCAATCTCAGTCGATCCTACCAAGGTGATGGGGGCAAACTCAGCTATTATAAAGCAGTTGCGCTGCTTAAATCTCGCATTAAAGAATATGAAAACATTCTTGAAAATAAAAGCCGTTAGAATGAGCTCGCTTTATACCATTAGGAAATTCTTGCGTAGCTAGGCGCTGGCGCGAAAGCGCCAGCGCCGTGTCCTGACGAACGCAGTGAGGAAGGATCTTTCACATAACATCCTGATATCACGTGACAGATCCTTCGTCGCTTTGCTCCTCAGGACACGTTGCAGCACGAAATGTTGCACATTATATCGGGGATATAGCCGCTATTGAACTCGAACCTGTCGGTTGCTGCCAGAAAATTTCAAAAGCTAGGGAGAAGCCCATCACCAGCCTTGTGGATTTCGCTCCTCGCCACCCCCAGCATGGCAGGAGGCTTACGGTGGCATCAAATTCCATCCCCTCGAAGCGGATAAAATTTGACCCCACCTAAGCCCCCTGCCCTTGCAAAGAGGTGAGCGAAGGACGAAAAACGAGCTGTGCGTCGAGATAAATCCAGTGAAGGGGAACATTGATGGAATAA
>JAHFAI010000136.1 GCA_023250635.1 Deltaproteobacteria bacterium
CTGTCGAAGCTACTCCAGGTGACTGGCTGCCATGGACCTACCAGGCATCCCTCGCAAAGCTTTCTCCCTTCAGTGCGTGAATTATTTTATCAAATTTATGACTACCGACGGGACACAACCACCGTGCCATTTAAAAATGAAGGCCATGCCATATTTATTCCCAAATAAATCTGTACAACTTCAAAAGTGTGTAGAATATCGCCACTAAATCTTCGAAGCTAGGCACCCTAATTTGCCAGGTAAAAATCCTGCGGTAAAAGATTAGATTTTAGCGCATGTTACCGAAATGAGCCAGCCAAATTCCCAGCCGTCTGTACTTCACTTATTAATAGTTATATCGATATTACCTATATTTATCAAATTATGATAAATTTTGATAACTTAGATATAAAAGGCTCCTTAATATGGATAAGCACCTATGAATCCAAGAAAAAATCCTTACACCCCAGGCGCCGGGTCCCAACCCCCAGAGTTAGCAGGGCGAGAAGACGTCATCGAAAAGGCTTGCATTGCCCTAGATCGAACCATAGCCGGTAAGCAAGCCCGCGGCATCGTCCTCTATGGCCTTAGGGGGGTTGGAAAGACAGTGCTGCTGAGAAAACTCGTCGCCGAGGCGGAAGAGAGAAATTTTATCACTATCTATCTGGAGGCCCCAGAGGACAGGTCCCTGCCTGCTGCTTTGTGCCCTCAACTAAGGGCCGGGCTCTACAAGCTCAAGCGAGGTGAAGAGGTGAAGAAGCACCTCCTAGGCGCCTTCCGAGCCCTAAAAAGTTTCTCGGAAGCGCTGAAGATAAAATACGGTGATATTGAGCTCTCATTAGACTTTGATCGCGAGGAAGGCATCGCTGATAGCGGTAATCTCGAAAGCGATCTGGGCGATCTGCTTAGTGCGGTGGCCGAAGGAGCCAGAGAAAAAGACTGCGGGGTGCTGATCGCCATCGACGAACTGCAGTATATCAACAGCAAAGAACTCGAAGCTTTGATTGCCGCAATGCACCGCGTTGGTCAAAAAAACCTGCCGATTTTACTTTTCGCTGCTGGTCTCCCCCAACTCTTGGGACATATGGGGCAAGCAAAATCCTATGTCGAGCGCCTGCTGGAATTTACCCCCATCGGTAAGCTTGACCAAACTGCAGCAGAATCTGCCCTTATTAAACCGGCTCTCGAAGCGGAGGCAAGCTATACCCCCGAGGCACTTGCGCTGATTTTTCAAAAAACCGAGGGCTATCCCTATTATCTGCAAGAGTGGGGTAAACATAGTTGGAACCTGGCAGAGTCCTCCCCCATTACCGCAGACGATGCCTGTAGAGCCACCGAAGCTGCGCTGGCGGAGTTGGATGCCAGCTTTTTTCGCGTACGCTTTGACCGCCTCAAACCCTCTGAAAAAAAGTATCTGCGCGCAATGGCCGAGCTCGGTCCTGGACCCCATCGTTCGGGAGATGTAGCAGAACAATATGGCAAATCAATCACTACGGTCGCGCCAATTCGATCCTCGCTCATTGCAAAAGGCATGGTATATAGCATTAGCCACGGAGAAACGGCCTTTACCGTACCGCTCTTCGAGGCCTATATGAAGCGGGTTTTCCCCTCTTTTTCAACCGAATAATCGCAGGAAAAAAATGCTGCCGAAAACTACCTCTGCTAAAAATTGGTCGATAGCCTGGTCTTTCGTTTTCTGGCATTTACGCTATGTCGTCAATGAATTAGCGCATAGTACCGTGGCCGGTCTATTGATTGCGATTACCCTAATTTTTTCGTTTTTATTGCATGATTCAGATATTGCCAGAATTTTTCATGCTGACCGGCACAGCGCGCTAGAACTGCCAACTTGCAGGCAACGGCGTGCATAGGACGGGGAATGGCTTTGTTGCAGCTATGATCAAGAGGGTATATGAAGGAGATGTGGAAGATGGCAAACCCCACGGGAAAGGAAAAATAAGCCACCCCAATGGTAACGTCTATGATGGTTCATGGGTCAAAGGAAAAACATTGGGTTATGGCGTGGGAACTTAGCAAGAAAAAAATGATGATGGCAGTGAATTTCCTATCCGCTCCTCAAACTAATCGAGAGAGATTCTTCCGGTAAGCTGCCATCTGTAGTACAATTCCTTGCAACCTAAATAGGGAAGAGCGCTCATGAGCAACAAGAACCGCGCACGAGATTGGTTAAATCAAGCGTTGAATGATTACGACTATGCCACAGAGGGTATTAAGCAAGGCTTCTACTCCCAAGTTTGTTTTCTTGCCCAGCAAGTGGGAGAAAAAGCCATTAAAGCCATAGCCTTCAATCGAGAATATGAAATCCGTGGGCATTCTATTACGAAGATTGCCAAGGCGGTTGGTTTTAATTCAACTGTCGAGACGGCAGCGAAACGCCTCGACCTCTTCTATATTTCTGCTCGTTACCCCGACGCCTTTCCTGAGGGAGCTCCCTTTGAGTTTTTCTCCCTGGAGCAAGCGCAGGGAGCCCTTGTTGACGCCAAACTTATTTTGGATCTTGCCCATGAAGAATTCTCTTAACCATAAGACTACTGTTAAAAAGAAGATTTCTTTCTTAGGGGAAAAAAGTAAAGAAGAATTTATCTTACGCTTACAGCAACTTTTGCAAGGAAAAGTCACTGCTGCGTATGTTTTTGGGAGTTTTTTTAGCGAAGATTTTCATGCTGATAGCGATTTAGATTTGCTGATTATAGCTCCTACTAAACGTCCTTTCATTGAACGTTCTCGCGATTATACTTTCCTGTTCGACTTGCTTTGCGAGTTTGATGTATTAGTTTACACTCCTCAAGAATTTACTCACCTCCAAGCTGAGTTCGCTGCAGGCCGGCAAACAGGATTTTGGAAAACTGTTTTTTCTCAGCTAAAGAAAATTGTTTAGCTGAGCGGGAATCAAGCTGCCAAGAGCAACATAACCTGATCAGAGTAGCCCCTCTTTCTGCACTTGTGAAAAGTATCTGAAAGAAATTTTCTTCCCCGCAGCAGCTTCTCTCCCCTCGTGCCTCCAGCATGGCAAGACCGAGGGGAGAGAAGCTGCCGATTAGCCTAGCCTTCCTCAAAATTGTGGAGACCGAGTTAGCGTGATATAACAGACGCAACTAGGAGTCTATGTGAGTACACCCAGAAAGAAATTTACCAAAGAATTCAAGCTAGAAGCCATCAAAATG
>JAHFAI010000088.1 GCA_023250635.1 Deltaproteobacteria bacterium
CAAGGGCAGGGGGCTGAGGTGGTGTCAAATTTTATCCCCTTCGAGGGGATGGAATTTGATGCCACCTCAGCCCCCTGCCATGCTGGGGGTGGCGAGGAGCGAAATCCGCAAGGCTGGTGATGGGTTTCTCCCGAGCCTTTGAAATTTTCTGGCAGCGACCGACAGGTTCGAGTTCAATAGCGGGGGTTTCCACATCCCCTTCGATTTTGTATCGCTGCTTAGTGCTGCAATACTTTTGAATTATGAGACAACTCTATTGTTGTGGAGGAGTGAGTTTTGCAGTGATAACAAATGCTTGATGGGCTTCTCCATAGCGTTTGAAATCTTCGGGCAGGGAACGCTGGGTAATATTTTCGACGGAATAAGCCTGAATAACTTCCTCAGCTAGTTTAAATTTTTGCTTGTTGCTAACAAAAATCAGCGTTCCCGTGGGAGTAAGTCTCGCCATCGTCAGAGCGATAAGTCGCGGATGATCACGTTCGATATCGAGGGTTTCTCGCATCCGCTTCGAATTAGAAAAAGTCGGTGGATCAAGTAAAATAAGCTCAAAGGTGCGCCGATCTTCTTGTAGCCAGAGCAAGCAATCAGCTTGCGTAAATTCAAAGTTTTTGTTGATTAAGTTATTTAATTTAAAATTTTCTTCAGCCCATTTTAAGTAAGTTGGCGACATATCAACCGTGACGATTTTTCGTGCTCCAGCCAGAGCCGCGTATACCGAAGCACTGCCGGTATACGCAAAGAGATTAAGAAAGGATTTTCCCGCCGCTCGCTCATAAATAAACTGGCGAATTAGCCGCGTGTCAAGAAAAAGCCCGCAGTCGAGGTAGTCTTTAAAGTTCACCAGGAACTTTCCCGGGCCCTCGCTGACGGTGGTCATGCGTTTTTCCTGTGCTACGGGCTGGTACTGATTGCTACCTCGTTGTCGTTGTCTGGTTTTAACAAAAATATAGCGAGGGTTCACCCCCGTAGCCTGCTCCAAAGCGAGGAGCAATTCGCTGAGATGCAGACGAGCCCGTTCTTCGGGAATGGTTTTGGGCGGGGCGTACTCCTGGACGTGGAGGAATTTTCCCTCGAAAAAATCCACGGCGGCAGCGTATTCGGGCAGATCAGCATCGTAGAGACGAAAGCACTGGACCGCGGAGCGCTTTGCCCATTTTTGCAGATGTTTAAGATTTTTTATCAGGCGATTTTTTACCATCTCGGCGTTGGCAGAGAGGCTAATCTTGCCGAGCTTGCTTGGGGCAAGCTCGGGCTCATTTTCGCGGGTGGCTTGTAGGGCCCGCACGGCGCAATTCCACAATTCACAGCGGATACTGCCGTTAAAAAACTTGTAGATTTTGCTGGGGGTAATTTTAAGGGCTCGTCCGAGTTCGGGATTGCCGGTGAGTAAACTAAGCTGCCAGCCGGCAAATTCTCGTTTTGCCACTTCGCCTAAGGCGGCATAGGTAGCCGGCAGTGTGGCGAGATCCCCCAGGCGTTCTCCGTAGGGAGGATTAACGATCAGCAGGCCGGATTCTCGTGCTGTAGGATTGCGGCAGGCAGAGATATCAGCAACTGCGACGCTAAGCTGGGCCGATAAACCGGCGCGAAGTATATTAGCGCGAGCATGCTCAAGGACTCGGGGGTCCGCATCAAAGCCAAAGAGGGGGGGAATAGTCGCGAGACCTAGGTGACGCTGTGCTTCGGCCTCGTTGCAGAGTTCTTGCCACAAAACCCGATCGAATCCGCGAGCACCTTTTACCGCAAAATAATCCCGATAGAGCCCGGGAGCGATCCCCCCGGCAATCAGTGCTGCCTCGATCAACAAGGTCCCTGAACCGCACATGGGGTCCACCAGGGCTTGCTGCTCTCGAGCTCGCTGTGGCCACCCTGCACGGATCAAGATAGCGGCTGCGAGATTTTCCTTGAGGGGAGCCTCCCCTTGATTGAGGCGGTAGCCGCGTCGATGGAGGCTCTCTCCCGAGAGATTTAAACTTAGGGTGACGGTGCTTGCTTTAATTAAAATATGAAAGGCAAGGTCCGGTTTCTCAACCGCTACCGATGGACGATCACCAAAGCGGGCACGAAAGGTATCGACCACGGCATCTTTGGCGCGCTGTATCCCGTATTGTCGGTGCTTGAGGCTGGACTTAATAACATCCACCTCAAGGGCAAAGGTTTGGTCAGCATTAAAATAGTCTGTCCAGGGTAGGGCGAGGAGTCCTTGATAGTAGGCCTCCCAATCCTCGCTGGCTAAGGTAAAGCTGGCAAGCTCTTGGTAAATGTTATTTGCCAGTCTTGAGCAAAGCAGGGCCCGATAGGCGGGGGTGAGTTCACCCGTAAAGCTCACTCCGGCGACAAGGGCTTTGACCTCTACAGCCCCAAAAGATTCGAGTTCCAAGGCTAAAAGAGCTTCTAACTGACGTGGACAGGAGGCAAAAAACGTAGGCATAAATTCAACCACCACTAATAATAAACTAATCTTTAAAGGGAGAGTATAGCAAAAAGCTTGCCAGGCTTCTTTACAATCCTCGCTTTCGTCTCTCTTCGCTAACCTCCGCTTAAAAGGCTCCGACCATGGCCCTCTCGCCGCTGCTAAGCTTAATTTTGATGATTTTAGGTAATGGGTTTTTCCTGTCGTTTATTTCCCTCCATTTTCGCGCACTGAATCTCGGTGAAATGCAAATCGGCTTTGCTCAATCAATGTATTACCTAGGGATGCTGCTGGCCTCGTTGCGCTCAGAGCCGCTGATTGCTCGGGTTGGGCACATTCGCGCCCTGACCGCTACTTGTGGCTTGTTAAGCGCAGCCACTCTGGGTATGTACCTCGTTCCTGAAAGCCAGTGGTTTTGGCTGCGCTTGCTAGCTGGGCTGTGCATGGGCTGTTTTTATGTAGGCATAGAGAGCTGGATGCTGGCAGCGCTGCCTCCTCAGCAACGGGGTAAGGCTATGGCTATTTACACGCTCGCACTGTATTTTGCTCTTTCTTTGAGCCAAGTAATCCTTCCTTATATAGAAGATAGTGCCGCCCTGGCCTGTATTGTCTCGAGTTTGCTGGTTAGCCTGGCGGTGGTACCGATCAGCGTGGGCAAAAGCCGAGGCCCGCAAGGGGAAGAAGCAAGCGTGGGTTCCCTCGAGTATTTTGTGCGCCTTGCGCCCTTAGGGATCGGAGCCTGCTTAATTTCGGGGCTGATGTTGAGCTCTTTGTATTCTTTTATGCCGATTTTTATCGCTCAGCGTCACTTTGAAGCGGGGACGTTTATGGCGGTAATGATCCTTGGAGGAGCCTTGCTGCAGATTCCCTTTGGTAAGCTCTCCGATCGTTATGATCGCCGGCAGGTGCTTTTATGCTTGGCCCTGGCTGCCCTCGGGGCTGCCTTGCTGCTTTCCCTTCCTGCTTCACCGCAGGTGTTTGCCTTGCTGCTTTTTATCTTTGGCGGTTTGATCTTTGCTATTTATCCAGTGGCTATGGCTTTAGGGTGTGAACTGGTGGAAGAAAAAGAGTTGATTAAAATAACCGGGGTGATGCTTTTTGCCTATGGTTTGGGTGCGGTGTTAGGGCCCTTGCTTACGCCAATTCTGAAGCCCGTAACCAGCAATTATCTGCTGGTTATGCTTGCTCTTTACGGTTTGCTGCTCGTCGGCGCCGTTCGTTTTTCTCCTCGTGCTCCGCAAGTAAAAAAAATTACCATTCCTCCTTCTTAAAATTTGGTAACTACTCTGATTTTTATCTGCTATCCTCCCTCATTATACCCGCACAATTAACGAGGAAGCTATGACCAGCAGTAAAGCGAGCCTTCTGGCAAACAAAATCCAGCATTTACCTTTTGGCCAAACCAGTATCGTTGATCTGGTGGAAGGCATGGGAAATACCGCCTTTCAAGCTCGCAACCTTGCTCGCGCTGCTGCTATTTATGTGGAGATGCTGAGAGACGAGGACTGCGCCATAATTCTCTGTTTGGCTGGTTCTTTGGTAAGTGCGGGAATGAAAGAGCTTTTGATTGGCTTGCTTGAGCATAATTACGTGGATGCGATTGTCTCTACTGGTGCAAATATCGTTGATCAGGATTTTTTTGAGGCCCTGGGATTTAGTCATTACCAAGGAAGTGTCACGGCTGACGATCTGGCTCTGCAAGGCGAAGGCATCGATCGTATCTACGATACCTATATAGATGAGGAACAACTACGGGTCTGCGATAATACTATCTGCGAACTCGCTGATTCTTTAGCTCCCCAGGCCTATTCCTCCCGAGAGTTTATCCAGGAAATGGGCCGCTATCTGCAACGCAAAAGACCTCAGGCGCGCTCCCTCGTCTTGAGCGCTTTTCAAAACCATTGTCCGATTTTCTGCCCTGCTTTTAGTGATTGTAGTGCCGGTTTTGGTTTGGTCATGCATCAAGTTAAGCGCCCGCATACTCATCTGAGCATTGATTCGGTCAAAGATTTTCGTGAATTGACCATGCTGAAAATCAAGAGCCAAGAGACGGGTTTGCTGATGATGGGTGGCGGAGTTCCCAAAAATTTTGCCCAGGACATCGTGGTTGCGGCTGAATTGCTCGGTGAGAAAGCCGCCCTCCATAAATATGCGCTGCAAATAACCGTTGCTGACGAGCGCGATGGCGGGCTTTCGGGCTCTACCCTTAAAGAGGCATGTTCCTGGGGTAAAGTAGCCTTGACCTATGAGCAGATGGTTTTTGCGGAAGCGAGTCTGGCTCTGCCGCTGCTCGTCAACTATGCGGCTGCCAAGATGAGTACTAGCGGGCGCCGTCGCCGTGGTTTAAGCAACCTTTTATGATGAGGTAAGGACCGTGGATACTTGGACGATTGACGACTCAAAGCGTTTGTACAATATCGATAATTGGTCCGAGGGCTATTTTGACATCGACCCTAGGGGAGAGGTAGTGGTTCACCCTGATGGCCAAGTTGCGCGCAGTATTAATCTTAAAAAACTCGTCGCTGAGTTAGAGGAACAAGGCCTAAAATTACCTATTCTTATCCGCTTTGTGGATGTGTTGGTCAACCGCATGGCAAAAATTCGTGGGGCCTTTGCCAGTGCTATTAAGGAGGTTGCCTACCAGGGGAAATACACGTATGTGTACCCCATCAAAACTAACCAGCAGTTTGATGTTATCAAAACCATCGTTGATAATGGCAATGGTTATGTTGGGCTTGAAGTTGGTTCCAAGCCTGAGTTGATTGCGGTCTTAGGATTTAAAAATGCGGAAAGAGCCCTGATTATTTGTAATGGTTATAAAGATCGTCAGTTTATTAATCTTGCGCTGATGGGGCAAAGGCTGCATAAACGTATCTATATTATCCTCGAAAAACTTTCCGAACTTGATTTGGTGATCCAAGAATCCCAGCGTCTCAAGGTCAAACCCCAGATCGGTATTCGGGTGCGCTTGGCGAGCATGGGGGCGGGGAAGTGGCAGAACACCGCTGGTGAAAAAGCTAAGTTCGGTTTTTCGGCAGCGCAAGTGCTCTCTATCGTCGAACGTCTACGCCGAGAAAATATGCTGGCGTGCTTGCAAATACTTCACTACCATCTTGGTTCGCAAGTCGCCAATATTCACGATATTCAAAAAGCTATGCGGGAATGCTCGCGTTTTTATTGCGAACTGCGTACTGCGGGTGTCAACATTACCACCATCGATGTGGGGGGAGGGCTTGGAGTTGACTATGATGGAACCCACACCCGCAGTGATTGCTCTACCAACTATAGTGTGCAAGAATATGCGGATAATATTATCTATACGATGATCGACCAGTGCAAAAAAGGTGGACTGCCGCACCCCGATATTATTACCGAGTCGGGGCGAGCTCTTGTAGCTCACCATGGGGTGATTGTTACCGATATTATTGGTACGGAAACGTTTCGGACCATCGAGGATATTTCGGTACCAGAAAAATCCGATAACCAAATCATCGCTGAATTACTTACCTATAGTCGCGAACTCAATCGTCGTAATGCCATAGAAACCTATCACCATTGTCGGCACCAGATTTCTGAATCCTTAACCATGTTCAACTTTGGTTTGATGTCCTTGCCCGAGCGGGCCTTAGCGGAAAAGATTTATTTAGCGCTGTGCTATCGTATTCAAGACTATCTGAATCCCCGGATAAAAGCCCATCGTGAGATCTGGGACGAGCTTATCGAAAAACTAGCCGATAAGTATTTTTGTAATCTTTCTATTTTTCAATCACTGCCTGACACCTGGGCGATAAACCAAGTTATTCCCATTCTCCCCCTAGAAAACCTCAGCAGCAAACCTGATTGCCATGTGCGGATTCAGGACATAACCTGCGACTCCGACGGTTGCATCGATTTTTATACGGCGGGGGAAGGGGTTGGCACGACGATTTTGTTGCCTGATATCGCAAAAAAGCCCTATCTGTTGGGATTTTTTCTGGTGGGAGCCTATCAGGAAATCCTGGGTGATATGCATAATCTCTTTGGCGATACCGATTCTGCGTCGGTACAATTAACGGAAAACGCGTACCAGATAACGGGCATTGTCAAGGGTGATCAGGTCGTTGATGTGCTTGCTTACGTGGATATTGATGCCGGTGAACTGCTCGAGTCCTTTACCAAGCAATTAGCTGAAGCTGACTTAACTGCTTATGAATATCATGAATTTTTAGGCAAATATCAAGAGGGGATCAGCAGCTATACCTATCTGCTGAAAGAAGCGGACAAGGGCAACTATGTATGAGTGCTTCCTTTGACCCTAATCAAGCTGCAGCAGCAGATTCAGGCTTATTTGGCTTGCCGACGACGGTTGAGGAAGCTGCTTTGGTGGTCGTGCCGGTGCCCTGGGAAGCAACCACCTCCTATGGTCGAGGTACCTCGTGGGGGCCTGAAGTTATCCGTGAGGCGAGCCGGCAAATAGATCTGTATGATTTCCACTTTGGGGATTTTTTTAAGCACGGCATTGCCCTGCTCCCGGGGGGAGAAGAAATAAAAAGCTGGAACCAGGAGGCCCAAAGGGCACGGGCGCTCGCCTTAGCTCCTGGTGAACTCTGTCCTGGGCTAAGGGCAGAGGCTTTTGCCACGGTAAATCGCCTTAGTCAGCAGCTTAATAATTGGCTTTATCAGCAGAGCCAGGAGTTGCTGAGTGCCGGGAAAATTCTGGGGATCTTGGGAGGTGAACATTCGGTTCCTCTTGGCGGGATTAAGGCGCTGAGCGAGCGTTATCCCGAGATGAGCATTCTCCACATCGATGCCCATGCAGATTTGCGTGCCGCCTATGGGGGCTTTACCTATTCCCATGCTTCGATAATGTACAATGTCTTGAGAGAAAGTTCGGTAAAAACCCTGGTTCAGTTGGGGATACGTGATTTCTGTGGCGAAGAACTGGGTTTGATCCGCGAGCAGCATGGTCGGGTAGTGACGTTTTTTGACGGAGAAATAGCTGCTCAACGCTATAACGGTACCTCGTTCGCCGCGCAAATCGCTCGCTTGCTTGCTCCCTTAAGTCGCGAAGTTTATATCTCATTTGATATTGATGGTCTCGATCCTCGCTATTGTCCGCATACTGGTACGCCGGTGCCCGGGGGCTTTAGCTTTAATGAGATCTGCTTTATATTAGAGCATCTCCGGGGGCGGGGAATAAAGCTGCTCGGCTTTGATCTCTGTGAGGTTTCTCCGGGGCCTACTTACCAGCCTGCTGCCCTCGCCGCCCCGGAGTTGACTGATGCGGCCAGTCAATGGGATGCCAATGTAGGTGCTCGTCTGCTTTTTAAGCTCTGTGGCCTTGCGCTTTGTAAGCCCCTAGTTTAGCATCTGCCGGTAACTTGAGGACAACCTTTCCCCCAAGACAAGGAAGCGAGTGTGATCCTTAGGATCCTCCATATAGACACGGGCCTTAGTTGGCGCGGAGGTCAAAAACAACTGCAGCTTCTGCTCAGCGAATTACCTCGCGAAACGGTGGAATCCCATCTGGTGCTACCCCAGAGCTGTGAATACCGAGATAAATTTGCGGGCCTGACAAAGAACCTGTTCTGCAAGAATTTTGGCCCACTGCAGCAGCTGTTCACGGCCTATCAATTGGCCCGCTATTGCCAGAGTAATGCCATAGATATCTTGCACGTGCACACGGCTCGGGCGCACACTATTGCGGTCTTTATTAAGCTGTTATTGGCGCGAAAAATCCCCCTGATTGTCCATCGTCAGGTCATTTTTCCTCCGTCTCGCAATATATTTCATCCCTATAAATATGGCCCGCAGGTGGTGAGCCAATTTATTGCGATTTCCGAAGCGGTGCGTCGGGCTTTACTGAGTTCTGGGGTAGCCCCGCAGCTGGTTACAACTATCAAGGCTTCCTATCAGGGGCGGGGGAACATGCTTAATCCCGAAGATAAGCGTCCCCTGAAACAGCAACTTTGCCAGGAAGTAGGCTTTGATCCCCAGCGTATAGTCATTGGCTTTTTGGGGGCTCTTAGTGCAGAAAAAGGCTGTTTTGACTTGCTTAAAGCCGTTGATTTTCTCCGCCGAGATCTCGGTGAGAATCCTCAGGTGCTCATCGCTGGCGATGGCCCCCTACGACGTGCCTTGGAAGCAGAAATTACTCGGCGAAAGCTTCAAGATAGTGTAAAACTGCTCGGTTTTCGTGATGAGGTTGAAGATTTTTTGGGGGCTCTCGATATTCTGGTCTTCCCCTCGACCAGCGAAGGTTTGGGGCTTGGCCTTTTAGAGGCAGCTTTTGCCCTCTGTGCAGTGGTTGCTACGCGCGTTGGTGGCATCAATGAAGTAATTATTCACGAAAAAACTGGGTTGTTAGTTAATCCATCTTCTCCACGAGAAATCGTTAAGGAGCTGCGCCAGTTAATGGCCAATCCTTTGTTGCGTTTGAAATTGGCAGTCAATCTTCGTGCGCATGTTAAAAAAAATTTTTCTCCGCGGCAATTGGGCACGGAATGTAATCGACTCTATCAGCGAATATTTACGGAGACCAAAGGAATCTGCAAATTATGAGTGAACTTCAGTCAAATGGAGAATGCACCGTTACGGTGCGTAAAGATGGTGCAGATAAGCATTATCCACTGCGCAAAGGTTTTAGCTTTCAGGCTTTAGCCGCTCGGCAGAGCACTGCCCTTGAGTTTAACTGCCGCGCAGCTGATTGTGGGGTGTGTATCGTCAAGGTGCGGGCTGGAAAGGAGCAGCTTTCGCCCCCTAAGGCTAACGAGCAGGATTTTCTTACGGCGATGCACGCTGATCCCGATGAGCGGCTTGCCTGTCAATGTCGGGTGTATGGCGCGGTTACCGTAGAAATTGAATTCTAAAAACGCTGACTTGCAAAGCGTGAATATTTAAATGAAATTAGAGCAAAAATAAAAAAAAGTTCGTTTTTTACACTTTTTTGCCGATTCCCTAATGGGGAAGCGGTAAAGAGGAATTAAAAAAGAGGAGTTTTTGTTATGCAAAAGATTAACTATGCAATTTTAATATTTATTTTTTCTTTGGTTTTTGGGCAGGGTGAATTGTTCTCAGGAACTTGCCATTCAGTAGATCAGGTCGCAGAAAAAGAAGGAGACAAAGGCTTAGAGGCCTTTAAAGCAAAAATAGCCCTAGTATACAAGGCCATCGAAGATAATTTGCTGAGAATGGATGTTATGCTTGCGGTACGAGGGGAGAAGATGGAGTTCATAACAAAAGACTACACTCCCCACATAGTAATGGCGGATGGCCATACTCATAAAAAATGCAAGACGTGGCAAGAGATTACCACGGAATTTGCTGACTTAACTGCAAGCTATGCTCAGCACAAGAAGCTTAACAAGCAGAAATTTAACACCCTAAAGCTTGATTTCCGTCATTGGCTGGAAGGTGTTGCCGCTGACAAACTCAATAACTGGATGATCGTTGGCCTCGATTTATGTAGTTTAGAACAGTAGAGTTGTCTCATAATTCAAAAGCATTGCAGCACTAAGCAGCGATACAAAATCGAAGGGGATGTGGAAACCCCCGCTATTGAACTCGAACCTGTCGGTCGCTGCCAGAAAATTTCAAAAGCTAGGGAGAAGCCCATCACCGGCCTTGCAGATTTCGCTCCTCGCCACCCCCAGCATGGCAGGAGGCTTACGGTGGCATCAAATTCCATCCGCTCGAAGCGGATAAAATTTGACCCCACCTAAGCCCCCTGCCCTTGCAAAGAGGTGAGCGAAGGACGAAAAACGAGCTGTCCCAAAAAACATAGGTCAGCGGCTGAATTGCACTACTTTTTGCTCTCGCCATTTCTCAAGACTCCCCGGTCTTCCACGGTAAGCCGAACTCCAATGCCCCCTTTAAGTGATTATGAGCCTGGCAGTACACTTG
>JAHFAI010000137.1 GCA_023250635.1 Deltaproteobacteria bacterium
GCTGTCGAAGCTACTCCAGGTGACTGGCTGCCATGGACCTACCAGGCATCCCTCGCAAAGCTTTCTCCCTTCAGTGCGTGAATTATTTTATCAAATTTATGACTACCGACGGGACACGAATAGATCTGCTCTTGTGAGCGAGCTAATGCAACGCCCCGAATCCCTTTCGGCATTGCTGCCGTATGATGAATATTTGGCCCAGGAAGGGATCTTTATCCTTAAAGATGGTTCCCTAGGAGCAGTATTTGAGGTCGAGCTGGTCAACCATGAGCCGCTTACTGAGGAGGAGGTGCTAAAGGTCTTAAAATCAACGAAGGCATGGTTTTCCTTGCCTGGGAATTTTGCCATGCAGCTTCACTATGATGCTTCCTATTGTTCTTCTTTGGATGCACACCTAAGTGAGATAGCTACAAGTTACCCCAAGGCTCATAGGGTTTCTCAGCTTCTTTTTAGTGAAAAGATCAAGATTCTTAGTGAAAGCTGCGCTCGATCTGACGTTGCGGCACCGATGGAGCGTCGCCTGTATCTTTCGCTTCGCTATTTTCCCGAAGGCCTCAAGAAACGAAAGAGCTTAGGACTTAAAGATAGCTACAAGTCCCTGTCTGAGGAGATCAATAGCTATCAGCGTCATAGCTCGGTATTTACCCATTACCTGAGAAATATTAAATCCAATAGCAACATTACCCTAAAGCAATTAACAGACAAGCAGCTCGGAGATCTGCTTAGGAAATTCTTTAATCCCGTTACCTACTACAAACGAGCCTTCGCACCGATCAACAGGCAAGTAAGCTTGTCGGACCAGGTAATTTACTCATCCCCAAATGTAGACTACACCGGCATTACTAGGGAAGGTGTGCGCAGCAGAACCATATCGCTAAAAACCTCTCCGGCCTTCTCCTATCCGGGGGGAATGGCGCAGTTTATAAATCTAGATTTCCCTTTCCGGCTTTCGATCAATCTTTCGTTTCCACCACCGGCAAAGATCAAAAATTTTCTCGCCCTCAAGGAGTTCTTCTTAGAAAATGCGCTCTCGGCGCGGGCGAAGGTCCAGCAGGAGGAGGTAAAAGCGGTGCAGGAAGCCCTTGCACGTGATGATCGCTGCTTGCAGATGACTTTCACAGTTATTCTTGAAGGCGGATCGGAAGATGAGCTTGATGAACGCACCAGAAAGCTCTGCCAGGTGTTTCATAACGATCTTGAATGTGAGGTGATCCAGGAAAGTGATATAGGGCTGGGGCTTTGCCTAAACACCTTGCCCCTTAACTATACTCCCGATGCAGATTTTTCCACCAGGAGGGCAATTCGCATCCTCAAATCAGATGTGATGAACTTCCTGCCGATCTTTGACACCTTTAAGGGATTAAAAAATCCTCTGTCGGTGTACCTGTCTCGGGAAAACAGTCTGGTTCCCTTCTCCCTGCTCGAAAATGAGACTTCAAACCACACAGTAGTTCTGGCTGACACTGGCTCTGGCAAATCCGCGTTTGTGATCGACTGTATCCAGGCTGCAAAACGGCTAGACCCAGAGCCAATAGTGTTCGTGATCGATAAGAAATCAAGCTACGGAATGCTCAGCCAATATTACGACGGGGATTTAACTATCTTTGATCGCAGCCAGGAAATGCCTTTTTCACCGTTTCGGGGGGAATATAACGACGAGAAAATCGCCTTTTTGACCAAGATGCTCTGCATGGCTATCCGGCTTACCTCACCCAACTTTGTAATCGAAAGCGAGCACCAAACAGCTATTAGCAAGTCCCTCAAGCTGGCCTACACCAAAAAAAGTCGTCGTGCGGGCCTAAACTACATCGAGGGCGAGTTTGTGCGGAATGGGGATACCGAAGATGTAGCCATCAATATGAACGACGTAGTGGTTGAGCTAGGGTCACTAACTAAGGAACGCAGGGAGAACCAGCACGACTATATTACCCCTCTGGTAACCAAGCTACGCCCCTTTTATGGAGATGGAATCTATGCCCGCTTCTTTACTGAGGGGAGGAGCTGGGGAAATAA
Source organism: Deltaproteobacteria bacterium (assembly GCA_023250635.1). Taxonomy (GTDB): domain Bacteria; phylum Bdellovibrionota_B; class Oligoflexia; order Oligoflexales; family Bog-1112; genus JAHFAI01. The sequence continues at coordinate 2,014 of JAHFAI010000137.1, forward strand.
GAAAAAGCTCTTCTATATTTACGATCTCGACGCCTTGGATGGGGATCAGACGCTGCAAACCCTGATGACAATGAGCGTGATCGAAGAAATCCGCTGTATCCTCGCCCTTCCCCATAACCAAGGCAGAACAGGCTTTTTGGTAATGGAAGAGTTTGCCATGTTGGGGCGCAATAACCCGGCGTTTAGGGACTTTGCTATCGACTTTGCCGAGACCATGCGTAAGCGGGGATGCTGGCTTATAACCCTTACTCCGCGGCCGCAAAACTACTTTGAACTGGAGGTGGGAAAGGCGTTTTGGGGTGTTGCCGATAATTTCGTCTTTTTGCAGATGAGTTCGGATAATGTCGATTATATCGCCGAAAAATCCTCGCTGATTGATGAGGCTAACCGGGAGATTATTCGCTCTTTACGAACAAAGAGGGGAGAATTCGCTGACGTTTTCTATATGAATAAAAGCAAAACCAAGCAAGGTGCCTTTCGATTCCGGCAAACCAAATACGATCGCTGGATGAGTCCCACCAATGCAAAAGACACCCTCGTCGTCTTAAATGCGTTGAAGAAATTCTCCTCGAAATGGGATGCCCTCGAATATCTCGTAAGCCTTTGAATCATGATATTTTAATTACTTTCACGGAGATTTTATATGATTAAGCCCCTCCTTTGGTCGATGTGTTTAATTATTGCATCCTGTGGTCAAATCCCAGACTCCAAAGTTAATGGGAAACTTAATTCCGAACATTCGAGCAAGCCGAAAGCAGTACGCTTTCATGCCATGGATGCTATTGATGTGCAGGCAGCCCACGATATTTTTGCGGACCTCGATGATATGACGAGCATAAGCGAAGGTAGCGATTATGATGGTATCGATGCCGAGAAGGAGTTACAGGCTAATTTTTCCACCATGCAGCTTGCTGATAGTCCGCTGAGGCAAAGGTTAGCAAAAATCTGTCTGGAGATTGAAAGCGGATGGGAGAAGATAAAAGCAAAGGGGCATAATCGACCCGCTGTCGAAAACGCCCCCTATATTGGGCTGATCACCCTAGACCAGGTGGTTTGTAAGCATCGCTACATTCAGCCAATCCAGTAACATAACTTAAAGGTTCTAGACCGCTGCCTTTACTGTCTCTACGTACTGGCA